>JBATLU010000106.1:0-2535 GCA_049289475.1 Pontixanthobacter sp.
TCTTGGGCTTTACCCCACGATCGGCGCGCTCAACCTTAATCTGTTGCGATTAAAAATTTCGAATTTAGCGTGACGCCATCCGCGTCGTGTTACTGATCTTTCCGCCATCAAGCGCTGCCAATGCCCGATAGGCGAGATTGCGCGAATCGACCCAATCGCCATTGGCGGTTTCCAACCAGTAACGCGTTTGATGACGCGCGGCAGCGTTGAGCAATTCGCGCGCCTCTTCGGTGCGTCCCTCGCGGGCATAGGCGACCCCGAGATTGATCAGGCGTGCAGGATCGTCTTGCGCCAGCGCGTCATTGTCTTCGATCCGGCGGATTGCGGCTTCGTTTTGCTGCGATGCCATTTCTTCATAGGCAACATCAACCAGTTGATCCGCCGCCGCGGGAGCTGACAGCATGGAGAATGCTGCGAGTGCGATACCAAGGGCCATAATCTCTCTCCGTTTTATCTAATGATGAGAAATTGCTCCGGCAGCCCGCAAACTGCAACAAAAATGAAACATTGTCATTGAACTGTAATATTTGAAGCCGGATTTCGACTCGCAGCAGCGGAAAAATCAACCGGTGCAAGTGCTGAAATGGTGCTTATCCCCTGTCATTTTTGTCACATAACGGAGATGTTAAGTCACTTACTTCAAAGCGAAATATAGCAACCAAACTGTCATGTGACGCGCCTAGCTGGCGAGTCGCGGTAACGAATTCGCGTTATCCGATTCATCGGTTTTCTAGGGGGTTCCTTTCCCGTGACACATATTCATCGTTCGCTGATCATTGGTTGTAGCGCGCTGGCACTTGCCGGCTGCGGTGCTGAAGATATCGCCTCGCCCGGCACATCTGGCGCGGTCAACATCAACATTTCGACTCCGCCATCGCCCACGCCCACCCCAACGCCGACGACGGCATTGGTAACTCCGGCCGGTGCCTGTCCAACGCTTACCAATGATGGTTCGGTGGTATTGACCGATCGCAGCACGATCAACGGCCCGACTGGCGGATACCGGGTGTGTGAATTGCCTTCGCTGATCACCAAGAGCGTGACCCTGCCCAAGCTGAGCGGCGTTCTTTATGCAATGAATGGCCGGGTCGATGTTGGCTGCGATGGCGGCTTCAATGCTCCTACCTCTGGCGCGCCAGTGGTATCAACCACAATCGGCTGCGGCACGCTGACTTCCGACACAAATGTAACGCTCAGCATCGCGCCCGGCGTTATCGTCTATGCCCGCACCGGCCAGTCATGGCTGGCGGTCAACCGCGGAAACAAAATCAACGCTGTCGGCACCGCCGCTGCACCGATTGTATTCACCAGCCAGGACAATGTCGCAGGCCTCAATACCGACGATTCGATCGGCCAATGGGGCGGCGTTGTGTTGCTCGGCCGCGCGAAGATCACCGATTGCAATGTCGGCACCACAACCGCAGGCACCTGCGAGCGTGACACCGAAGGCGCAGTCAATCTGGCACGCTTCGGCGGTTCGGACGATACCTATAACGCCGGCACGATGAGCTACGTCCAGATCCGTTATTCGGGCTTCGTCCTGAGCGCGAATAAGGAGCTGCAGGCGCTGACCACCGAAGGTATTGGTTCGGGCACTACGCTTGACCACATCCAATCACACAACAGCTCGGACGACGGTGCCGAATTCTTTGGCGGTAACTTCAACATGAAGTACTATGTCGCCACCGGCGCTGATGATGACAGTCTGGACGTTGACACCGGCGCACGCATGAATTTGCAATATGCGCTGTTGGTCCAGCGTCCCGGACAAGGCGATGCGCTGATGGAAATCGATTCCAATGGCAACGAGGGTGATCTTCCCCGCACGAAGCTGACCGTCGCCAACTTCACCGCGCTTCAGCCGCAAACCAGTGCCAACAATGAGGGCAGCGGCGACAAAGCAGCAACGCTGTTCCGCGGCAACGCCGATGTGGCGCTGCTCAACGGCCTTTTCGTAACCCCGAACAACGAATGTATCCGTATGACGGGCGCAGCCGACACCACGCTGCGGGCGACATTGTCCGCCAAATCGGTTGGCATGCAATGCAACGCAGCCAAATATCTTGGCGATGGCAGCTATACTGCTGCTACCGTTGCCACAGCATTTGGCACGGGTTCGAACAACAATAACGACAGCTTCAGCAATTCGCTGACATCGCTC
Organism: Pontixanthobacter sp.; assembly: GCA_049289475.1. Classification (GTDB taxonomy): domain Bacteria; phylum Pseudomonadota; class Alphaproteobacteria; order Sphingomonadales; family Sphingomonadaceae; genus Pontixanthobacter. The sequence goes on from JBATLU010000106.1 coordinate 2,162, forward strand.
TTCATCAACGGAGCGACTGAAGATGCTGTGACAACATCGCCGTTCACCGGCCTGTCGTCATTCTTTGTTGCAAGCCCGACCCCGTATCACATTGGTGCAGCCTGGACCGGCAACACCAGCTGGTATTCGGGTTGGACCTGCAACAGTTCCTACGCGAACCTGAACGGCGGATCGAGCTGCACCTCGCTGCCAACCAGCTGATCGCCGCCAGACCACTAAATCCGGGGGCGGCCGAACCGAGGCTGCCCCCGTCCATGTATTTGACTATGAGGGAAACACCGATGTCCATCACATCGCGGCTTGCCAGTGCGCTGCTTATTTCAACTGCGCTTACTTTTCCGTCCTTGGCCCATGCGCAGGACGCCGCACAAGCC
>JBATLU010000107.1:0-2512 GCA_049289475.1 Pontixanthobacter sp.
GCGCAGTTCGACGCTGCGTTCAGGCGCCGCTTGCGGATTGAGCTCGAGCAAATCGTCGGCACTCGGCGTCGCTTCGGCGCCGGTCGGGGTGGGCGGCGGCGTTTGGCCAGCCAAGGGCTCAAGCGGCCCTTTCAGCGCGCATGCACCCAGCAGCACGGTTGCGGCGACAATAACAATTTTCCGCGTCATCATGTGCTTTCCTTCGGCAGCCCGAGCGCATGACGGGCCTTAGCAATTTGCACCCTTACTTGGCTCGGCGCGGTTCCGCCATAGGATGCGCGCGCCGCGACCGATGCCTCAACCGATAGAGCGGCAAAAACCCGCTGGTCGATGCGCGTGTCGATTGCCTGCAATTCGGGTAGCGACAAGGTGCCGAGCGCCACGCCCTTGCTTTCCGCCAGTTTGACCGCCGCACCGGTAATGTGATGCGCCTCGCGGAAGGGTATGTCGGCCTGCGTCACCAGCCAATCGGCCAGATCGGTCGCAGTGGCATAGCCCAATTCTGCCGCTTGCCGCATTCGGTCGGTCTTGAAGGTGCTGTCAGAAATCATACCGGTCATGGCCGCAATCGACAGCGCAAGCAGACTGGCAGCCTCAAACACCGGCGGCTTGTCGTCCTGCATATCTTTCGAATAGGCGAGCGGCAGGCCTTTCATGGTGATCATCAGCGATGTCGCCGCGCCAATCACCCGCCCGGCATGGCCGCGCACCAATTCGGCCGCGTCAGGGTTTTTCTTCTGCGGCATGATCGAACTGCCAGTGCTGAGCGAGTCGGCCATCCGGACAAAGCCGAAGGGCTGGCTGGCCCAAATGATGAATTCTTCCGCCAGACGCGAAAGATGCAGCGCGATCTGGCTTGCGGCCATTAAATAATCGAGCGCAAAATCGCGGTCTGATACGGCATCGAGGCTGTTCGCTGTTGGCCGATCAAAGCCGAGTGCTGCAGAGGTCGCGTCACGGTCTATTGGAAAGCCCGTTCCGGCCAGCGCCGCTGAGCCGAGCGGGCTTTCGTTCATCCGCATCCGCGCATCAGCGAGCCGCGAGCGGTCACGCCGCAGCATTTCGTAATAGGCCAGCAGATGATGACCCAAAGTCACCGGCTGGGCGGTTTGCAAATGGGTAAAGCCGGGCATGATGCTGTCTGCGTGCGCGCCAGCCTGGATCACCAGAGCGCGCTGCAAGGCTTCCAGTCCGGCATCGGTCTGGTCAATCGTCTCGCGCACCCACAGGCGGAAATCGGTCGCGACCTGATCGTTGCGGCTGCGCGCGGTATGCAGCCGCCCCGCAACCGGGCCGATCAATTCGGCGAGGCGGCTCTCGGTAGTCATGTGAATGTCTTCGAGATCCCAATCCTCGGGCACCCCGTCTTTCGCATATTCGGCAGCGACTGCATCCAGTCCATCGGCGATTGTCGTGGCATCGGCCGTGGTGACAATATTCTGCGCGCCGAGCATGGCGACATGCGCCTTGCTCGCGGCGATATCCTGCCGCCACAATGCCTTGTCAAACGGGATTGAGGCGTTGATTTCGCGCATGATCGCGCTAGGCCCTTCAGCGAACCTTCCGCCCCACATCTGATTGGAGCCTGTCTTGTCCTTACGATTGTCGCTCACGCGTAATGCCTTGGTTATTATGGGCCTGACCTTGGGCCTTGCAGCCTGCGATAGGGAACCAGCCAACCCCGCGCAAGAACAGGGCGCATTGGCAGAGGGCAAGCAAAGCTTGCTCGGAGAGATCGACACCAGCCACGCAGGTGATTTACTGCCGACAATGAATGTCGAAAATCTCGATGGCAAGACGCTCAATCTCGGGGCGTTGCAGGGGCAACCGGTGCTGATCAATCTGTGGGCGACCTTCTGTGCGCCGTGCGTGGTCGAAATGCCGATGCTTGATGATCTGTCCGATGATCTGGGCGGCAAGGTCAGAGTGTTGACGGTCAGTCAGGATGTGAAAGGGGCAGAGCTGGTCGGACCGTTTTTCGCCAAAATGAAGTTCAAAAATCTCGAATCATGGATGGAAACCAGCGGCGAGCTGGGTTTCACCCTGGGCAGCGGGGTACTGCCGACCACGGTGCTGTATGATGCCAGTGGTCAAGAAGTGTGGCGGGTGGTCGGTGATTATGACTGGTCCAGTGCGGAGGCGCGGGAGGCCATTTTGGCAGAGGCGGCCAAGGCCGAATAATCGGGAACGCTTAACCCCAATTGCTGGAGCGGTGCGCCGAACAATCCGCTGAGCAGCAGCGTCTGTATTTGTTTGGCGGGCCAATAGCGGGAGAGCGGCGCGGTGATGCGGTCGCGGATCATTGCAGGCCATGCCTCGCCCGACTGGAACAGCGGCGTGAAAAACGCGGTAACCCATTGGTAGAGCAGCACATGATCGCTTCGCCATTTTACCGCCATTCTCAGCCCTTCCTGCAGGCTCTTTCCCTCGCGCAGACCTTGCGCCAGCGCCCACGCATCGAGCAGCGCCATATTCGCGCCTTGGCCCAATTGCGGGCTGGCCGAGTGCCACG
>JBATLU010000108.1:0-4091 GCA_049289475.1 Pontixanthobacter sp.
TCCTCGTCTTGATCCTGATCTGCGTCTGAATTGACCATTGGCGAAGTCTAGGCCGATTCAATCTGCAGTTGAAGCATAGTAGGGGAACCAAATTGGCGATTGCACAGTTTAGCTCTTTTAATGCTGCACTGCAGCAGGCATGGGGCAAGCATGGATCAAACAATTTCTTCGGCGAATGGCGGTAAGCATACAATCGGGCGCCGGGAATTTGTGGTGATGATGGCTGCAATCATGTCGCTGGGCGCGCTTGCGATCGATGGGATGCTGCCTGCGCTTGACGATATTGCGCGCGATCTGGGCGTCGCCGATCCCAACCGGCGTCAGTTGGTTGTCGGGCTCTATCTGTTTGCCAGCGGGGTCGGTTGCCTAATCCCCGGCGCTTTTGCAGACCGCTTCGGCCGCCGCCGGGTGATGTTTGTGGCGCTGGCCTTCTATGTCGTGACATCGCTGCTGTGCGCGCTTGCTCCCGGCTTTGAAAGCCTGCTGGCGTTGCGGATTATTCAGGGGCTGGGAACAGCCGGTCTTTCGGTTCTTCCGGCAGCGATTATCCGCGACCGGTTCCAAGGCGACCAGATGGCCAAGGTGCTGTCGATCATTTTTATCGTGTTTATGGTTGTGCCGGTGCTTGCACCAAGCCTGGGCCAAGCGGTGCTGATCTTTGCAAGTTGGCGCTGGGTGTTCGTTGTTATGGCTGCGCTTGCCGCGCTGGTGTGGTTGTGGATTTGGATGCGCTTGCCCGAAACGCTCGATCCGGCCAAGCGGCAACCCATAAATCTTGTGACCGTGCTCACCAATCTTCCGCTCACGCTGCGCACGCGCGAGGCCATCGGTTATGTTCTGGGAAGCGGGCTGACCTTCGGCGCGATGTTCGGCTATGTTAACAGCGCGCAGCAACTGATCGGTGAGCATTTCGACCAGACCGAGAATTTCCCGCTGATTTTTGGCGCCACCGCATCGACGCTCGCGGTCAGCAGTTTTGCCAATTCGCGGATAGTGGAACGCTTTGGTGCGCGGCGGGTGTCGCATTTCGCACTCTGCGCATTCATGCTGGTCGCCTCACTGCAGGTCTATGCGGCGCTGTTTCACGGTCAATCGCTGGCATGGTTCGTACCGCTGATGTCGGCCAATCTGTGCCTGATCGGCTTTATGGGTTCCAATTTCGGTTCGATTGCGATGCAGCCTTTTGAAGCGACCGCAGGGTCTGCCTCTTCCGCCCAAGCGTTTATCCGGATGGTCATGGGGGCCGGGATCGGAATGCTGATCGGACAGTCTTACAATGACAGCGCCTTGCCGCTCGCTCTTGCGCTGCTGGTGTGCAGCATGTTCGCGCTATGTCTGGTGTTGTTCAGCGAGCGGGGAAAATTGTTCCGCCGCCCGCGTCAGGCGCGGCATTATCTGGCGATGCACACCGGCAATTGACGGGCGAAGATCAGGCCTCGCTCTGCAGTTTCCGCCATGCCAGATCGGCAAATTCGCATAGCAAGGGCCGCGTTTCGCGCGGGTCGATGATGTCTTCGACATTGAAGCGTTCGGCACTGCGGAACGGGCTGGTCACCTTGTCCAGCCGTGCGCGGATCGCGGCGAGTTCGGCGACCGGATCCTCTGCTGCTTCGATGTCGGATTTATAGGCCACTTCCAGCCCGCCCGCGATCGGCAAGCTGCCCCAATCGCCCGAAGGCCAGCAGTATCGGTACTGGAATTTCTCCGCATTGCTCATCGCGCTGCCGGCGATGCCATAGGCGCGCCGCAGCACCACGCAGGCGAGCGGGACAGTCGCTTTGTAGACTGCGTTCATCGCCTGTACGCCGTAGCGGATCGTGCCCGCCATCTCCGCCTCGCGCCCGATCATAAAGCCGGGATTGTCGACCAGATGGACGACGGGGATACGGAACTGGTCGGCCAGTTTGACGAATCGTTCGACTTTCTCGCTGGTTTTCGCATCCCATGATCCGCCGAGATAGCTCGGGTCGCTCGCCAGCACCGCCACCGGCCACCCGTCCAGCCGCGCCAGCGCGGTGATTGCAGTGCGGCCCCACAGCCTGCCGATTTCAAACACGGTGCCCTTGTCGAACACCATGTCGAGGCAGCGGCGCATCGAATAGACCTGCTTATCCTCGCGCGGGACAAGGCTGAGTAGCGCTTCTTCACGCCGGTCTACCGGATCGGTGCAATCTGACCGCCGTGCCAACTGGCCGACATGTTCGGGCATGAAGCTGAGGAAATGGCGCGCGCGGGCGAAGGCTTCGGCCTCCGAAGCGACTTCATCATCGACTACACCGTTGCGCGTGTGGATTTCGCTGCCGCCTAGCTCTTCCTTGGCTTGCTGGTGATCCGCCGCGCCTTTGTAACTCGCGCCAAGCCCGTCAACCACGGCAGGTCCGGCAGCGAAAAGTTGCGACAGCCCTTTGACCATTACCGAATAATGGCTTGCGACCACCCGCGCTGCGCCGAGGCCAGCGGTAGGGCCAAGCGCGAGCGCCACCACCGGCACGCTGTCGAGATTGGTCACGACATCGCCCCAGCCGGGCACAGCGGGAATATAGGTCGCGCCGATCATTTCGAGCGTTTTGACCGAGCCGCCGCCGCCGGTGCCGTCAATCATGCGGATAATGGGGAGCCGCAATTCATGCGCCATCTTTTCCGCCTGCACCATTTTGCGGCTGATTCCCGCATCCGCCGCGCCGCCGCGAATGGTGAAATCATCGGCGGTAGCGACGACCGGACAGCCATTGATCGTCGCCTTGCCGAACAGGAACGGGGCGGGAAGGACGCCGGTCAGCTCGCCATTGTCGTCGTAGCTGGCTTTACCCGCAATCTTGCCGATTTCACGGAAACTGCCTTCGTCGCACAACGCCGCAAGCCGCGCCCGCGCGTCCATCTTGCCGCGTCCATGCTGGCGCGAAACTTTCTCCTCGCCGCCCATCTGTTCGGCGAGTGCTTCGCGGGCGCGCAAATCATCGAGTTCTTTTTGCCAGGTCATGCCAACCTCGTCATTGCGAGCGAAGCGAAGCAATCCAGAGTGTCTTGCAATGCGGTTCTGGATTGCCGCGTCGGCTGTGCCTCCTCGCAATGACGGAAAGGAGATGTCACTCTTTCGGCTCCACCACTACCAGCACCGTGTCCACCTGAACCTGCCCGCCTTCGCTGGCGTTGAGCTCACTCACAGTCCCGTCAAACGGCGCGGTGAGCGCGTGCTCCATCTTCATCGCCTCGAGGACCAGCAGCCGCTGCCCGGCGGTGACCGTCTGGCCCTCGGCGACATCGACCGCGATGACCTTGCCCGGCATCGGAGCGATGATCGCACCATCGGCGGCGGATGCTTGGCCGGTGCCCTCCGGACGTTCGAGCCTGATCCGATGAGCATAGCCCTTCTCGAAATATATCCGAGTCTGCCCGTCGATGACGCTCACCCGCTTGGTGTCGAATGCCAATGCGTGTTCACCAACGGTCACTTCGACAAGTTCGCCGTCGGCTTCCAAACGCACGTTCCGGCGCTCGGGTCCGTTCAGCCGGAAGCCGAACCGCAATTGGTGGAGCTGATAAAGCGGATTGTTCATGCCGCCCGGCACGAGTTCAGTAGCGAAGTCATCGGCGGCATACTGAAGCAAAGCGTCATCGGCTTTGGGCGCGGCGATAAGTCGTTCGAGGTTGTCGCCGATGAAGCCGGTTGTCATCGCGCCTTGCCGCACGAGGGGTTCGTCACACAGGCGTGCGAGGAACCATGCGTTGGTCTTCACAGGCTCGACCTCCACCGATTCACAGGCGTCAATCAGATTGTCGAGCGCACCGTCACGGTCAGCGCCCCAGCAAACTAGCTTTGCGATCATCGGATCGTAGAAAGGGCTGATAAGGTCGCGCTCTTCAACCCCGGTCTCGATGCGGTCGCCTGCCCCCATGTAGAGATAGTCCAACCGCCCCGTACTCGGCAAAAACCCCGTGGCCGGGTCTTCAGCATAAAGCCGCGCCTCGATCGCATGGCCGTTGATCGACAGCTCCTCCTGCGCCAGCGGCAGTGGCTCACCGCTTGCCACGCGCAACTGCCATTCGACCAGATCAACGCCGGTGATCTCCTCGGTGACGGGGTGTTCCAC
>JBATLU010000109.1:0-4603 GCA_049289475.1 Pontixanthobacter sp.
CAACCATGCCGCCAATCCTGCGCATGATCAGTCGGCCTTCTTCATCACCAGGCTGGCATTGGTGCCGCCAAATCCGAAGCTGTTATTGAGCACCGCGCGCACTTCGCGCTTTTTGGCGATATGCGGCACCAGATCGACACCCTCTGTGCCCTCGTCAGGATCATCGAGGTTCAAAGTCGGCGGAACAATCTGATCGCGCAGGGCGAGAATGCAGAAGATCGCCTCAACCGCGCCTGCGCCGCCCAGCAAATGGCCAATGGCCGATTTGGTCGAGCTCATCGAGACATTGGCAATATCATCGCCAAACAGGCGCTTAACCGCCGCTAGTTCGATGGTATCTGCCATGGTCGAAGTGCCGTGCGCATTGATATAATCAATATCGGCGGTGGTCATTCCGGCCTTCTTTAATGCCATTTCCATCGAACGGAACGCGCCGGAACCTTCGGGGTGCGGCGCCGTCACGTGATAGGCATCACCGGAAAGGCCATAACCGACCACTTCGGCATAAATCTTGGCTCCGCGCGCTTTGGCATGCTCATATTCCTCGAGCACGACCACACCAGCACCCTCACCCATAACAAAGCCGTCACGACCCTTGTCATACGGACGACTGGCCTTTTCGGGCCGGTCATTAAATGACATGTTGAGCGCGCGCGCTTGCGCAAAACCTGCGATGCCAATCGGGCAAATCGTTGCTTCTGCGCCGCCCGCAAGCATGATGTCGGCATCATCGTCGCGGATCATCCGCGCGGCATCGCCAATCGAATGTGCGCCGGTGGAACAGGCGGTTACGACCGCATGATTGGGGCCCATCAGTCCGTATTTGATCGATACTTGGCCAGAGATAAGATTGATGAGTCGGCCGTGGACGAAATGCGGGCTGACCCGCCCTGGTCCGCGTTCATGCAGAACCAAAGATTCGCTTTCGATTCCCGGCAATCCGCCTATGCCCGAACCAATCGAACAACCCGCCCGGAAGCGGGTCGCTTCATCCATATCTTCGAGGCCAGCATCTTCGAGAGCTTGGCCGGCCGCATCTATGCCGAAAATGATGAACGGATCGACCTGCCGCTGGACCTTATGATCAACGCGCTTGTCGGGATCGAAGCCGTATTCATGATCCTTGGGTTTAACCTCGCACGCGATGGTGCATTTTTGGTTGGACGCGTCGAAATGGGTGATCGTCCCCGCCCCACTTTTGCTGGCAAGGATATTCGCCCAAGTTGTTTCAACGTCAGCCCCAAGCGGGGTGACAAGACCAAGTCCGGTTACGACGACACGACGCATTCTAATCTCCAAAAACAACAGGCCCGGCCCAGCGAAGGGTCGGGCCTGTCAATTTCCCGCCAGCCGCCCAGTCGGACAAGCCTTCAAGCGAGCACAGCGGGATAGGCAATCAGCCCTTGTGCTCTTCGATAAATTTGGTGGCATCGCCAACGGTCGCGATCTTTTCAGCCGCATCGTCGGGGATTTCCACGCCGAATTCTTCCTCAAACGCCATGACGAGTTCGACGATGTCGAGACTGTCGGCACCCAGATCGTCAATGAAGCTGGCTTCCTGATTGACCTTATCGGCCTCCACACCAAGATGCTCTACAACAATCTTCTGCACGCGTTCGGCGGTATCGCTCATAATTTCCCTCTCAGAATTCGGGGTTAAAAACTTCTCTTTCGCCCTAATGAACGGCGGGCGCTGTGGCAAGAGGGATACGTTTGCGTATTTTCTGCCCGGTGGAAAAGCAGTCCTTTCGCGCAAACGCGGCCTTCAAGGGCGAATCTAGGGCGCAATGTTACAGTTTCAACATTCCGCTTCGCATATCATTGTCAGCCTGCTGCAGGCTTTGGCGGCTCGACCACACGGATGTGCACATCGCGCAATTGCTGGTTACTGACGGCGCTTGGTGCACCCATCATCAGATCCTGCGCCTTCTGGTTGAGCGGGAATGCAATGACCTCGCGGATATTGGGTTCGTCCGCCAGAAGCATCACGATCCGGTCGATACCCGGTGCAGAGCCGCCATGCGGCGGTGCGCCAAGCTTGAACGCCTCGATCATGCCGCCAAATTCCTTATCGACCGTCGCATTGTCGTAACCGGCGATTTCGAAAGCCTTGTACATGATTTCTGGCTTGTGGTTCCGGATTGCGCCGCTCGACAACTCGTATCCGTTACACACGATGTCATACTGCCACGCGAGAATTTCGAGCGGGTCCTGGTTTTCCAGCGCGTCCATCTCGCCTTGCGGCATTGAGAACGGGTTATGGCTGAAATCGACCTTCTTATTTTCTTCGTCATATTCGAACATCGGGAAATCGACGATCCAGCAGAATTTGAAGCAGCCCTGCTCGATCAGGCCCAGTTCTTCGGCGCAGCGAGTTCGCGCGGCGCCGGCCAGCTTGGCGGCTTCCTTTTCCTTACCAGCGGCGAAGAACAAGCCGTCGTCATCACCAAGACCAAGCTCTTCATACAGCTTCGCCATCAGCTCAGGGCCGTGGTTCTTGGCAATCGGACCGCCGAATTCGCCGCCCTTACGGGTTACATAGCCGAGTCCGGCAAAACCTTCGCCGCGCGCCCAATTGTTCATATCATCGAAGAACTTACGGCTCTTGTCGGCCGTGTTCGGCGCGGGAATCACGCGAACAACCCCGCCCCCGCCGACAATCTTCTCGAACAGGCCAAAGCCCGATTTGATGAAGTGGCCGGTGACATCGGTGATCAGCAGCGGGTTGCGCAGATCGGGCTTGTCCGATCCGTATTTCAGCATCGCTTCCTTGTAAGGAATGCGCGGAAAAGTGCCGGCAGGTGTGACACTCTTGCCGCCAGAGAATTCCTCGAATACGCCGGCAAGCACTGGTTCGATCGCTTGGAACACATCTTCCTGCGTGACAAAGCTCATCTCGAAATCAAGCTGGTAGAATTCGGGGCTGCGGTCGGAACGCAGATCTTCGTCGCGGAAACAGGGAGCGATCTGGAAATAGCGATCAAAACCGGCCACCATCAGCAACTGCTTGAACATCTGCGGCGCTTGCGGGAGCGCGTAGAAGCTGCCGGGATGCAGACGGCTCGGCACGAGGTAGTCGCGCGCGCCTTCGGGGCTGGATGCACCCAAGATCGGTGTCTGAAATTCGGTAAATCCCTGTTCGGTCATCCGTCCACGAAGGCTGGTGATAACGCGGTTGCGCAGCATGATGTTGTTGTGCACCCGCTCGCGGCGGAGGTCGATAAAACGGTATTTGAGGCGGATTTCCTCGGGATATTCCTGCTCACCTGCAACTGGCAGCGGCAATTCATTGGCCCTCGACTGAATTGTTACCGAGCGGGCAAAAACTTCGATCTCGCCGGTTGGCAAATTTGCATTGGCAGTACCCTCGGCGCGCGCTTTAACCTCACCATCAATGGTAACCACACTTTCAACACGCAGACCGTCAAGAATCGGCAGGGCGGGAGAATCCTCATCCGCCACAATCTGAGTCAGACCGTAATGGTCGCGCAAATCGACGAACAACACCCCGCCATGGTCGCGTTTGCGGTGAACCCAGCCCGAAAGCCGAACGGTTTCGCCGACATTTGCCTTGGTCAGGGCTGCGCAATTGTGGGTACGATAGGCGTGCATCTAAATTCTTTCCAATTTTCGGACTATAGCGCTAGGTGCGCGCATGATTCTTTCGACGCGCAACCCGCTCAATGGTTGCGCGGGCTAACAGGGGAACTGCGGGGTTTTGTCAAGGTGACAGCGCCCTAAAGCGGTTTCCGAGCGGCGGTACTCCGCCCGCATATAGAAAAGTACGATGAAAATACACGATTTGATTACAACGACCGAAGCGCTCAATGATTTGGTCTCCCGCCTCGCACAATCCGACTTCGTCACCGTTGATACGGAATTCATGCGCGAGAACACCTATTGGCCCGAACTCTGCCTAGTGCAGATTGCCAATGATCAAGAAGCTGCGGCGATCGATCCGATGGCAGACGGCATTGACCTGACCAGCCTGCTCGATCTGATGTGCGACAATGCGGACGTGCTCAAAATCTTCCACGCGGGCGGACAGGATGTAGAGATTATCTACAATCTGACCGGCAAGACTCCGCATCCGATTTTCGACACGCAAATCGCAATGATGGCGATCAGCCAGAGCGAACAGATCGGCTATGCCAATCTGGTCGAAAGCTTTTTGGGTTTCACCGTCGATAAAGGCGCGCGCTTTACCGATTGGGGGCGGCGGCCATTGACCGAGCGGCAGATCGAATATGCCATCGGCGATGTCACCCACCTTTCCAAGATATTCCCGATGATGTTGAAAAAGCTGATTAAAACCGGACGCGGCGGATGGCTGGATGCAGAGATGGATAAGCTCGCTGATCCTGAAAATTACCGCAACGACCCGTCAAAGGCATGGATGCGCATTCGCTCTGCTGGCCGCAATCCGCAAGTCCTAGGGCGATTGAAAGCCCTGGCCGCCTGGCGCGAGGAGGAAGCCCAGCACAAGGATATTCCACGCGGCCGGATCATGCGCGATGAAACGCTCGCCGACGTCGCCAGCCACCCGCCCAAGAAACAGGCCGACCTTGCCAAGGTTCGCGGGCTATCAAATGCATGGCGCGAG
>JBATLU010000110.1:0-8010 GCA_049289475.1 Pontixanthobacter sp.
CGGGCGCTAACTATCTTGGGATCGCTCGGCAAACGCGCTTTGGAGAGCAATGGCGCACCGCTGATTTCAGGGCGGAGCGATGTTCTTTTGGTTATGCGGATCGGCTTGTTAGGCAGGTAATCGTAAGCTATTGTGTCATCCGATGTAAGGGGGTGTCTGAATGAGCAGGCTATTACTTGGCGGTATTTGCAGCCTTATTATGGTCGCGCTGGGGCTGTTCTGGTGGCAGGGCAGGGCGCAGGTAGAAAGCGCGGCACCTCCGCCAGAGCTTTCCGCCGCTATAACGCCGAAAGACGAAATTCCGGTCGCCGATCCGGGCGATCTGCGCGGCCCGACACCGCCCGAGGCGACCGAGTTATCCCGCGAGCAGCGCCGCTTTTTCCGTTATGACCGCGACCGTGATCTGCGCATCACGCGCAACGAGATGCTCTCCACCCGTACCGACGCGTTCCGCAAGCTTGACAAGGACGGCAACAATCTGCTGACCTTCGAAGAATGGGCGGTCGCGACCGCAATGCGTTTTGACAAGGCCGATGCCAACGGCGACCGTGAGCTAAGCCAGCGCGAATTCGTCAGCACAAAGCCCAAGACACAGGCAAAACCGGCTTGCCGATGTTGAATCAAGCGGGGACTTTCTCCATCGCGGTCAACCATTCCCCAAAGTCAGCTTTGCCGCGGGCAGTATAGGCTTCCTTGCGCTGTTTTTTCTTGATGTCATGTAGCGGTGGGAACAACCCGAAATTGACGTTCATCGGTTGATAGGTCTCGGCCTCTGCATCTCCGGTAATATGCGATAGCAGCGCCCCCATCGCCGAGGTTGCTGGAGGAGGGGTCCAATCACTGCCGCTCAGCTCCGCCGCCACCATCAGACCTGTCAGCAATCCGATCGTTGCGCTTTCGACATAACCCTCGCAGCCGGTAATCTGCCCGGCAAAGCGGATATGCGGCGCTGATTTCAAACGCATTTGCCGGTCGAGCACCATCGGCGAATTGAGGAAAGTGTTGCGGTGCAGCCCGCCAAGCCGGGCAAACTCGGCATTTTCCAGACCGGGAATTGTTCTGAACAATTCAAGCTGCGCGCCATGTTTCAACTTGGTCTGGAAACCTACCATATTCCACAAAGTGCCAAGCTTGTTGTCTTGCCGTAATTGCACCACTGCATGGGGCCAGCGGCCTTGCGGAAATTCCGGCGTAACATCGCGCGGATTATCGAGGCCAACGGGTTTCATCGGGCCATAACGAAGCGTGTCCACGCCTCTGGCGGCCATCACTTCGATGGGCATGCAACCATCGAAATAGGGTGTATTTTCTTCCCACTCCTTGAACACAGTTTTTTCACCGTCGATCAGGCCTTGGTGGAAGTTTAGATATTGCTCCTTAGTCATCGGGCAATTGATGTAGTCATTACCGCCAACCCCGCCCGCAGAAGGCTTGTCCCAGCGCGACTGGAACCAGCAGATGGTCATGTCGATGCTGTCACGGTGAACAATCGGCGCGATCGCATCGAAGAAGGCGAGCCGGTCCTGTCCGGTCGCTTTTACGATACTCTCGGCCAAACTCGCCGCAGTGAGCGGCCCGGTGGCGACAATCGTAAGGCCGGTTTCGGGCAGGCAATCGATTCTCTCACGCGCAATTGTGATGTTCGGATGGCTGGTTAGAATCCGTTCGACCTCAGCCGAAAATGCATCGCGGTCGACCGCCATTGCCGAACCAGCCGGAACCTGCGTGCTTTCTCCAGCCTTCATTATGATCGAATCGAGCCTGCGCATCTCATGATGCATCAAGCCCACGGCATTGCGCTCATCATCGTCTGAACGGAAGCTGTTCGAGCACACCAGTTCTGCCAATCCGTCCGTCTGATGGGCCGGTGTCATGTCGCCCGCGCCGCGCATTTCCGAAAGTCGGACTTTGAAACCGCGCTGGGCCAGTTGCCATGCCGCTTCGCTGCCGGCCAAACCGCCGCCGATTATGTGTACCTGATGTGTCATTGTGTGCACCTAGTGCTTGCTTGGCCATTCCATCAAGTCCACAAACGCATCCGGAGGAATTTATGCCGAAACGCGCCTTGGTTGAACGACGCCCCTGGCTGCTGGCCAGTGTCGCGTCGGCAATCGTCTATTACCTAATTCGCGACAATGCAGTCGATGAAACTTTGCTGATCTATCTCAAGGGTGCAGGCGCAGCCTTCCTCGCGGTGTATGCGATAATGCGGCACAAGGGCTTTGATGGTTGGCTGGTTGCAGCGGTCATGGCTCTGGCATCTCTGGGCGATATGTTGATCGAACTGGAATTGGTGTGGGGCGGGGCGGCTTTCTTTGCCTCACATTGCACCGCTATTTACCTCTACCTCCGCCACCGCAGGAAACATCCGACATCAAGCCAGAAGGCGGCGGCATTGGCGCTGATTATTGTCACGCCTCTGGTGTGTTGGTTGCTGAGTAACAATCCGGGAATTGGTATCTATGGCATTGCGCTGGGCGCGATGGCCGCAACTGCCTGGTTGAGCAAGTTTCCCCGCTACCGCGTTGGTTTGGGTGCGGTCCTGTTTGTGATATCCGATTGGTTGATTTTTTGGAACGTCGGTTCGCCGGGTGATAATGTGATTTCAGGCTATCTGATCTGGCCGCTCTATTTCAGCGGTATTTTCTTGATTGCTACCGGTTCGATCCAGTCGCTTCACAAAACGAAGGCCAAATAGGGCCAAATAGGGCGGCATCCCGCTAATTCGGCGCAGCTATCGTGGTGCGGTGCAATTCGCGCCGGTGGCCCTCGTATCCCCCTGTTGCGCGGTGGAGCACGCTCCGGTTGTCCCATAATATCACCATGCCTGGCGACCATTGATGGCGGTACACAAATTCGTCGCGGGTCTGCCATTTGTGCAATTCAGACAGCAGGGCAAAACCTTCGCTGTCATTCATGCCTTCGATCCCGATAATATAGCCCGCCGTGCTGAAAATTCCCTCTTCACCCGTTTCAGGGTGACGTGTGATAAGCGGGTGCATCTGTGTATTCATCGCGCTTTCACTGGGGCGAATAGCCATGCTGCGCCCCTGATCATTCTTGCCATAAGCACCGTCGGGTGAATAAGCGCCCCTTGCGCTATGGATAGCAGTCAGCGCTCTCAACTGCTGCTTGCGAGCATCGGGCAATGCAGCAAATGCGGCAATCTGGTCTGCGAACAAAGTATCTCCGCCGGTAGCGGGAACATCGACCGCGACCAGACAGGTTCCGGCAGGAGGCTTGGCCAGAAAGCTCCAGTCGGAATGCCAATTTTCTGCAAACAACTGGGTTGTCTCGTCCGCTTCACGCAGGATCGCGGCAATATTGCGGCGCCCAGGGATCGGGACAAAGAACGGGTCTTCACCAAACCCGCCCATCGCCAAGGTGAACCGCTCCAAAGCATCGTCATCCATTTTCTGGTCCGGGAATGCCAGAACACGGTGCTTGAGCCATGCGGCCCTGATGGATTCAATGGTTTTCGCATCGAGATTTCCGCACAGATCAACACCCGTCACCGCAGCGCCGCATACGGCAGGGGCAGGGGTGATCTCTATGGTCATGACTCGTCGTCGGCGCCGCTGCCTTCATCCAGATCATTGTCCGAATTCGGTGTTGTCTGCGGCTCGGTCGGATCAGTTGTGCGACCGACCATTTCTTCAACCACTGCTTCCTCCAGCTCGCTTTCGGGCGTTTCATCTTCATCAAGCTTTGCGACGCTGACAATTTTCTCTTTCCCGTCGACATTGAACAGACGCACACCAGAACTTGAGCGGCCGATGACTCGCAGAGTTTCGAGGCCGATCCGGATCAGCTTGGCTTGATCGGTCACCAGCATCAACTGATCGCCCTTGGTGGCGGTAAAGCTCGCGACAACTGGGCCGTTGCGCTTGATATTGTCGATGTTGGTAATGCCCATACCCCCGCGGCCAGCGCGGCGATATTCATAGGCAGACGACAATTTGCCGTAGCCATTGGCGCAAACCGTCAGGATGAACTGTTCATCTTCTGCCATAGCCGCATGTTCGGGCGAAAGTGCTGGCGCATCATCATCCGCTTTCCACGGAGCAACCTTCAGATAAGCATCGCGTTCCTCGGGTGTTGCAGACCCGCTCTTGAGGATCGATAAAGAGACAACTTCGTCGCCGTCTTCCTTGAATTTCATGCCCCGAACGCCGGTCGAGGTGCGCGAAACAAACTCGCGTACATCTTCTCCGCTGAAACGGATCGCTTTGCCCATCCGCGTTGCGAGCAAAACATCATCGCCGTTTTCGAGCAGGGCCACGCCAATCAGATGGTCGCGGCTCTCCTCGTCAAACTTCATCGCGAATTTGCCGTTGGACGGAATATTGGCGAAGCTGTCCATGCTGTTGCGGCGCACGTTGCCCATCTTGGTGGCAAACACGACGTTAAGCGAACCCCAGGTGCCTTCATCTTCGGGCAGGGGAAGCACGGTCCGGATCGTCTCGCCATCGTCGAGCGACGGCAGTAGATTGACAATCGGGCGCCCGCGAGTTGCTGGACCGCCTTCGGGCAGTTTCCACACCTTAAGGCGATAGACTTTGCCTGCAGTGGAGAAGAACAACACCGGATTATGAGTGCTGGTAACAAACATTTCGCTGACTGCGTCTTCGTCTTTCGTTGCCATTCCGGCGCGGCCTTTGCCGCCTCGATTTTGTGCGCGGAAGGTCGAAAGCGGGGTACGTTTGATGTAGCCGTCCAGCGTAACGGTCACCACCATCTCATCGCGTTCGATCAGATCTTCGTCATCAAGGCCGTCCCAGGCAGGTGCAATTTCGGAAACGCGCGGGGTGGCGTAATTGTCGCGGATTTCCTGCAATTCGGCACGCATGATTTCGTAGAGCTTCACGCGGTCAGCCAGTATCGCGAGATATTCCTCGATTGCTATCGAGAGAACTTTCAGCTCGTCACCGATTTCATCGCGGCCAAGCGCGGTCAAACGGTGGAGACGAAGCTCCAGAATGGCGCGCACCTGCTTCTCTGACAGGCGGTAGGTGCCGCCTTCCTGATCGGCATCGGGTTCAATCGCTTCAACCAGACGGATATATTGTGCGATTTCACCAATCGGCCATTCTTTGGCGAGCAATTTTGCCCGTGCTTCAGCCGGATTGGGCGAACTGCGGATCATTGCCACAACTTCATCGAGATTTGAAACTGCAACCACCAAGCCGAGCAAGATATGCGCGCGCTCGCGGGCCTTGTTGAGTTCGAATTTGGTCCGGCGGGTAATCACTTCCTCGCGGAAATTGATGAACGCCTGAATAAATTCGCGCAGCTTCAAAACTTCTGGACGGCCGCCGAGGATCGCGAGCATATTTGCCGGGAAGGATGATTGCGCCGGCGTGTGCCGCCAAATTTGATTCAGTACGACTTCGGCTGTGGCATCGCGCTTAAGATCGATCACAACGCGCACGCCCATCCGGCTCGATTCGTCACGGATGTCGGACACACCTTCGATCCGTTTTTCCTTGGCTGCGTCGGCCAGTTTTTCAACCAGACCGGACTTGCCGACCTGATAGGGAATCGAGGTAAGTACAATGCTCTCGCGGTCGCCGCGTTTCGTTTCTATCTCGTGCCGGCACCGCTGCAATATCGACCCATGCCCGGTTGTATAGGCCGAACGAGCCCCTGCATTACCGAGAATTATCGGGGCGGTCGGGAAGTCGGGACCAGGAATAATCTCGAACAATTCTTCCGAAGTGATTGCCGGATTGTCCATATAGGCGAAGCAACCGTCGATTACTTCGCCCAAATTGTGCGGCGGAATGTTGGTCGCCATACCCACGGCGAGGCCGCCTGCACCATTGACAAGCAAATTGGGGAATCGCGCAGGCAAAACGGTTGGCTCTGAACGTGAGCCATCATAGTTTTCGACGAAATCGACCGTATCTTTGTCGAGATCATCAAGCAGGCTGTTTGCGACTTTTGCCAAGCGCGCCTCGGTGTAGCGCATTGACGCTGGCATATCGGGGTCCATCGACCCGAAATTACCCTGACCATCGACCAGCGGAACACGCATTGACCAATGCTGCGTCATCCGCACCAAAGCCATGTAGATCGCGCTGTCACCATGGGGGTGATAGTTACCCATCACGTCACCGACAATTTTGGCCGATTTGCGATAGGGCCGACCGGAAACCATTCCGCCTTCCTGGCTGGCGAACAGGATGCGTCTGTGAACCGGCTTCAAACCATCGCGCACATCGGGCAGTGCCCTGCTCACAATCACGCTCATCGCGTAATCGAGATAGCTGGTCTTCATCTCGTCAACGATGTCGATTCGGCCAAAAATTTCCGAAGGCGTCGGCGGAGTCAGAGTTTCGGTATCGTCGCTCAAGGGATCTCTTTTCTGTTGCTTCCACGGATGGAATTCTTAGGGCGCAAGCTTAGGACATGCGCACAAATTTCGCCACTCTGGTAGGATAGAAGCAGCCGAACTTCCGGCGGTTTTCCACACCTCGCTTAGTGTTTAGGAGTCGGTAGCACAAAAGCTGGCTGAACCGAACGTTCAATGGCCATTCAGGGGTATTTACGCACAAGCATTTGCAATACGGAGCACGAAACGGCAGTAGCAGTTTCGTGAACCGTAAATTTGCCAATAAGGCAAAGCCATTCAACACGCGGGAGAGACCCCAATGACTACTTCTAACCGAACCTACAGCAAATTTGGCCGTGCCAATCGCTTTGGTTCGCATTTTGCACTCGCCATCGCCTTGGTCGCAGGGACCGCATTGAGCGTTGGTGCCTTCGCCGAACCGGCATTCGCAAAGAAGCGTGAGGAAAGCAAAGCGCCAAAGGCAGATTATTCGAAAGGTTTCATTGCCGTGTATACGCCCACAAATGACTGGGTAAATGCAGGCGTGGTCGATGCAACATCTGGCGGGGCAAAGGTAGCTGCATTGATGGCAGCGGTCGAAACTGATGACGATCGCAACGCTGCCGGCGGACTGATCTACAACCTCGGCGGCAAACTGGATGATCAGGACATGCAGCTAGACGGCCTTGGGATGATGCTAGAAAGCGGGAAGAATGACCAAACGCGCGTTGGTCAGTTCCAATTCACGGCTTACCAACTTCAATTGGGCAAGAATAATTACGATGAAGCGCGTGTCGCCTTGCAAGGCGCGATCGACGCCGGATACAGTTTTCAGGGCACGCTTTCTGACGGGACTAGCAAGAAATTTGAATCTTCGGATTTGCAGGTCATGTTGTCCGAAGTCTACTTTGACGAAGAAGACTATTCAGGCGGTTTGAGCTATCTCCAAGGATTGGTTGATCGCACGGTAACTGCAGGCGGCAAACCCGAGCAAAATTGGCTCAGACGCGGCTTCTCCGTCGCGTTCCAGAATGATTTGTTCGATTGGGCTACGAAATTTGGCGCTATGGAAGCGCAGTATTATCCAACGGCAGCAAGTTGGGGTAATGTTTTGGCGGTGCAACGTGTAAACTTTGATTCAGACGAAAATGTCACATTAGACATTATGCGCTTGGCGGACCGCGTCGGTGCATTGCAAAATGGGCGTGATTACGCTGACTATATGAACGCGGCCGATGCTCGCCGCTTGCCGGGAGAGGTAAAGCGGGTTGTCGAAGAGGGTCTTAGAGTTGGTCAGCTAGAGAAATCCGATCCCTTTGTTCAAGAAGCCAAAACCACTGCTGACGAGCGTATTGCGGGTGACAAAGCAGAAATTCCTGCGTTGGAGGCAGACGCACGTAAGGCAAATTCTACCGGCTTGACCGCGACAGCGGCAGGAGACGTGTTTCTAAGCTATGGCATGGCCAGCAAAGCAGAGGAAATGTATGCGATTGCAGCGACGAAGCCTGATGCTGATATTGGGAGGGTTCTGACCCGCCTAGGCATTGCGCAAACCGATCAAGGTAAAATCGACGCCGCAAAAGCAACCTTCGCACGCATTCAGGGCGCTCGTGCGCCAGTTGCCAAATTGTGGACGATCTACGCCGCCAGTAAGGCGCCTGCTTCGGAACCTACTG
>JBATLU010000111.1:0-1634 GCA_049289475.1 Pontixanthobacter sp.
CGGCTGCGCTTAGGGCTCTCTCCACGGACGATGCCGGATTGCGAAGCGAGGCCGGCAAATTGAAGGCGCGTCGGCTGCGGGTCCGCGTATGCGAAATGGCCGCAGACCTTTGGCCTGGTACCGGAGCCCCACCGCTGTCTGATGATTGGATGGATCGCATCTACGGCGCCGCGCTGCGGGGCGAAATGCCTACTTAATCGATGCGTTCTGAACCGGCCGTTTCCGTGGGTTTGCGGCAATTCCTGACGGTGGCGAACCCCAGAAATTCCGGCGAGTCATGTTTGATCATCTGCTTTGCGGGTTGGTCCGCAGGCAGTTGGAAGACATGAGCAAAAAGGAACCACAACCCTATTGGCCCGCCGTCATGCGGGGTCGGTGGGATCGAAACCCGGGATTAGCGTGCGCGCATGGCGAATTCGCAGTCTGGGGAAAGTGGACGCTTGATGCGGCGTCGGGCGCAGATTACTTGCTGAATTTCCTTGCAAGGCAGTCTGGCCTTGTGTCGCATGATCCTGGCGAAATGCAAATTGGAGATTTCGGAGCCGACCGCGATTCTGTGGGTCCGGCAGATCCGGTCATTCCGGTTATCTCATTTAATGGGCCGATCGTTCTTGAGGAGCGGGCAGACAGGCTTTCTCCATTGTTCGTTGAACTGGCAATTGGCAATGTACTGGAGAGGGCGTCAAGAGCAAAAAGCCTTTTGATTCGGGTCAATTCAATTGGTGGCAACACGACTGCGGCGATGCTGATCGCCAACATGCTGGAGGATCTAAACATCCGAATACGTTTGGAGATTCACGGCGCCTGCCATTCGGCTGCGGCGCTCTATCTATTGCCAATCGCGGAGACTGTTGCGATGCGTGCACATTCGACGCTGATGATTCATGAGCCGACCTGGCACTTCGTTGGCCGCGCTTCCGACATGATGCGGGCGGCGCGTCAGCAGCGTAAACACGACGAATCGGAATGGCGCGCTTTTTCAATCTCCATGGGTGTGCCCTTCAAGATGGTCAGGCGATTGGCGCTTCGCGAAAGATACCTTAAGCCGTCCGAGGCGCTGCGGCTTGGGTTAATAAACGACATCATCTAAAAACAATCCACTTATTAAGGAATTCATCAAATGTCCACATCAACCAATAAAGTAACCAGTGCGGTCGCGCGATTCAATGATGCTGATGTAAGGCTGGGCGATCTGATCAAGCGAATTCTCGCGGCAAGAAATAGTGCGTACGAGTGCGTAAAGGGGATGGAATCTCTAGGGACTGCCCAAGCTGGCGCAACCATGCAAGAGCATCGCAATGCTGCGCTCCACGCTGGCGCGGATATTCCGAAGTTGCAGGGAGAGCAGCGATATTGGGCGAAGCTGCACGAGAGCTTGATGGGCGAAGTGGTCGAAGCAAAGCGACAGGTAGTTGCCGCCGAGAAGGAGTGTGTGAAAGCTGAGAGTGATTTTTGGGCGGCCAAATGGTCCGAGCAGTGCGCAGCTTTCTATGCTTCCAATAAACGTCAGCTGCAGGAGCTGTATGCGACATTTACAAGGGTTGCTCGCGGTAATTGGGGTATGTCTGAGATGATCGAATCTATCGCCGAGCACGCGCCATCTGATGGCGATTATTCCGAGGCTATTGCGATTT
>JBATLU010000112.1:0-16564 GCA_049289475.1 Pontixanthobacter sp.
CCCAACCGCCTTTCGGCCCGGTCCATTCCGATTCCATAATCGCGATATTGCGATTGGACTTGTTTTTGTTGCTCCGGAAAAACGTATCACCGGTGTGGGCGGCGTACCATGCGAACAATTTACCATCACGCTCGACAAAACCGCGCGCGATAACACCTTGTTCCGGTGCTGGCATGGCAAGCGTTTCCGGCGTGCTCCAAGTTACCGCATCGCGCGAAACCGCGTACTGGACTTCCGAACCCGGCTGATCTTCTGCCCCAAGCCAGGAAGTAAACATCGCTAAATAGAGATCGCCATATTTCGCTAGGTAAACGTGATTTCGGTGGTGCCGTGGGCCTTGCTGATTGTCTTCAACAACAGGACTACAGGCAAGGGGCAAATCTTCCACCAAACTTGCGTTGAGTTCAGGCCAAGCATCGTTCGGTACGCCGGCAGGGTCGCTCGCATGTGGCCTCGAAGCAGGGCCAATTACCCACCATGCCGTCACCAGAGAAAGTAGAGCCACCAGAACAGCGATCAATTGCAGAAAACGTTTGGCCAGAACTTTTGATATTCCCCGCATTTTCATGCGCGCGTCGTATCAGCGGGTAAAGGCGCGTGGGTTGCCGCAGCCGTTAGCAAGGCCTCCCACTTGCTGACGACATGTTCCGAGGAATAATCCGCAATCAAGGATGGGGCGTTCGCACCTAGCTGTTCGCGCAGATCCTTATCTGCTATCAACTGTCCTAGTGCCTTTGCCAAGGCACCTGCGCGGTCTGTTCCCGGGTCGACCAGCAAGCCGTTTTCGCGATCGATGATAAGTGCGGATGGGCCTGCGCAATCGGCAAAACCGATTACGGCACGGCTGCTGGCCATGGCCTCGATGGCAACCATCGAGAGCGATTCATAGCGTGATGGCACAACAACAAACGCCGCCTTGGCATATTCTGAAGGCACGTCGCGCAATACGCCGGGCAGTTCAATCCGTGCGGCAACCGGGGAAGCGGCGATCAGAGCTTCTATTTGCGGCCTGGTTACGCCGTCACCAACGAACCGTAGTCGCCACTCGGGAAAGTCTGCGGCAATCCGGCCAAATGCCTCGACCAAAACTTCTTGCCCCTTCTCTGCACGGAGGCCGCCGACGCAAAGAATCAGTTTGCCCGGTCGGGTTGCGCGAGCACTGGCAAAGTCCTTGATTGCTACCGGGTTTGGCAAAACGATCAGGTTTTTGCGGTAAGCCGGCGGATGTTCATCTCTGATCACCGGAGACACAACTGTTTTCGCGTAGGAAAGGCGCTGTATCAATCGAGTCAGCCCCCGCTCGATCGGTCGATCGGCAAAATGTGCGCTGGCCGTATGTTCGCTCAATATCATTGGAATGCCCGTTCCTAGCAGTCCAAAGGCAGCCGGGACATAGGTTGAATGCATGAATGCAATCGCAGCGTTGGGACGGATCTCCTGCGCCAGTTTCCTGATTCCAAGCATGATTCTAGGCAAGTTCGAGCGCGGTGTCGGGACTCCGGGCTCTCCAGCGCCAAGCAAATGAACAGGAATGTCGGGGTCAAGCGCGTAAAACAGCGGCTGATCAGGGTGATCGAAGGTCGCGACGTGTACCTCGTGCCCGCGTGCGGCGAGCGCGTTGACGACATCGACAAACACCCGTTCGGCACCGCCGCCAGCAATGACGAGGCCTTTGATCGCGAATAACAGCCGCATTTGGGTCAGCCAGACACCGGCAAGGCACCTGTAACGCCATCAAGGTCGGGCCGGGTTGGGTATGTGACCAGAACTTTGGATTCTTCATCCAGTGGCTTGACTGCTTTGGCCGGCATCCCTGCCACGATCTGCCATTCGCCGGCGATTTTCTTGGTCACAACCGAGCCCAGGGCGAGCACACAATAATCACCAATCGAAGAGCCCGCAACGAATTGCACGTTTGATCCGACATAGCAGTTGCGTCCGATAGAAACGGGCGCAGTCTTCTGGCGGTTGTGCGTCCAGATGTTCGAATTGCGTCCGGCAAAAACAACCGCTGGGCCAAAGCTGACCCTGTCGGTGAAATCAATCTTGTGATTCACTGTAATAACCGAACCATCGCCCAACTCCAAGCAGGGGTCAAATTCGCCAATGGTCAAGGGATCTAGAATCGAATTGATCTCGTTGAAGCGGAATATCTGGCATTTGTTGCCAATATCAACGGTCTTTCCTCCGAAGATACGGTTGGCAAAACCGACAATTACGTCGCAGCCGATGCGCAGGTCTATGTTGCGGTAAAACAGGTTGAAGTGGCCAATCCGGGTCCGGTCGCCAATTGAACAGTGATCGGCGATGATTGCGCTCATGCCGATTTTTACTTTGCGGCCGATTTTGTAGCCGAAGAACCAGCGATAAATCCAGACCTTGAAAAAGCTCGGAAAGGGAATGAGTAAAAGCGCAAAAATAAGACGCAGTTTCATCGTCTGTCTTGTCCCTATTCGCAGCCTCTGCATCCCAGCGAGCTTGTGCCATTCTGCCGAAATCGACATTCACGCTTGCTGGAGCGGGGCCGATACGGCATCTGGCGCTCGTCTACAACCTTGCATCGGAGAACATTAGGCATGTGGCCATATCTGGCATTGGGTAGCCTGTATGCAGGAGCAGCCACTTTGGCGGGACGCGGGCGCCCGCCGATGGCGCTATGGGCGTCGCTATTTGTCATAACAGTCCTTTTTGTTGGGCTGAGGCACAATGTCGGGATGGATTGGAACAATTACCTCCGAATGATTTATGCTGTCGAGCATGCTCCAAGTTTTGGCGCAGCTCTGTCCCAGTCAGAACCTCTTTATGCCCTACTACTGATGTTCGGCGCATGGTCCGGTTGGGGGATGTATGTCGTCAACTTGCTTGCCACAATCGTTACCATGCTGGGTGTGTTTGCGTTCGCGAGAAGAACGCCTGAACCATGGATCGCCTTGGTGGCGGCACTCCCGATGTTCATTATTGTGGTTTGTATGAGTGCAAACCGGCAGGCGTTGGCGGCTGGTTTGTTGATGTTGCTGATCGCAAACTGGAACAAGTTCGGTCTTGTCGGCAGGTCTTTGTTTATTGTATTTTGCGCCGGGTTTCATTCAAGCGCGATCATTTTCCTGGCTTTTGTTGCGGTTGATATGAGGGTGCCGCGAAGCTTGAAGATCGCAGGTATTTCCCTTTTCACGCTCGCAGCATTATATTATTTGCAACAAACTGGCGCGGCCGATTATTATGATCAGGCTTATGGTTCGGGGCAATCCGAAGCGGTTCAATCGAGCGGCGCAATAATCCATGTGGCCATGACTGCCCTGCCAGCTTCGTTCTATTTCTTTTCCCCCCAATTGCGTGCCAAGCTGTTTCCGACAATGCTGTTGCGGAACATAGCCTTTGCGGCAATGGCGACGTTGCCAATGGTGGCACTGGCGTCGGCAGCCGCAGGGCGGATTTCGCTATATTGGTTTCCTGTGGCGATGTGGGTTTGGTCTGCGATTCCCCAAACCGTTGATGTTCGTCTGCAGCGACCGGTTCGGCTTGCCATCTGCGCTTTGATGCTTTTGGTTATGTTGGGGTGGCTGCAATTTGCCAACTCGGCTTTTGCGCACATTCCCTATCAGAACGCATTGCTGATGAATGATTGGGAGCTTGAAATCGGCATTCTACCGTGACCACACGAAACCGCTTGGCCCGTCTGGACTCGGTTCGGGCATTGGGCGTGTTGCTGGTGATCGGGTATCACACGTCATACCGCTTCGAACCTTCACAGTCTGATAATATTGGCAGGTTGCTGCGTGTTATCGGCTGGATGGGAGTCGATATGTTTTTCGCGCTGAGCGGGTTTTTGGTTGGAATGATTCTGTCGAATGAAAAAAACCGCAGCGATATCGCAGGGTTTTTTCGCAAACGGTTCTTCAGGATTGTCCCGATCTTTGTGGTTGCTGTGACCATCTTCGGCATTGGTGACTGGTTCCTGTCCGCCGGTCAAAATCTTGTGAATATCTGGAAGCCTTTTCTGTTTCTAACCGGCTATATGCTTCCGTTCCAAGGCGAAGCGCTCGTGCCTTACGCTATAACGTGGTCGCTCTCGGTTGAAGTTTCGGCCTATATTTTGCTTGGCTTGCTTGCCTGGAAATCATGGAGGTGGCTCAAAGCCGCTTTGATCGTAACAATTGTCCTGTCTTTGCCTCTACGACTTTGGTTGTCATATGGCTTGGCGTGGCCCGATCATATTATTGGTCTTTTCCCGCCCGCCAGATTTGACGCGATAGCGCTCGGGGCGCTGGCGGCACTTGGTGTTTTCGACCGCTGGCTGAAAGTGCCACGCGCTGCGCTGATTTATGGCTGCGCGACTATCGCGATCATAATTTTGTTCCGCTTTGCCGCCTGGTATCCGCCATTTATAGGTACTCTTGGTTATTTGATCTTCGGCGTTTCGGCTGCGTTGTGGGTGGCCGCATTGGCGCGGGTTGACGGCCACAGCGGTTGGTTTGTCAGCAGCGCGGCCAGCATCGGACTGGTGTCCTACTTCATGTATCTTTTCCATCTGTTCTTTATCGAGGCGCTGCTGATGGTGAATGCCAAGCTGCATCTGGGACTCACCTTCTGGCCCGCCTTCATCACCGCCTCGCTGCTGACCTATGGTGCTGGGCTGGTGTCGTGGCGCGTCTTCGAAAGCCCGCTCAACGCCTACGCTAGCAAGCCGCGTGAGCCCGCGCTCATCCCCTAAAATTCAAGCGATTCCAGTAACCGTCCGACTGTGGCTTCGCTGCCCGGTTCGATTGAGGCCCAGGCTTGCCGAAAGGCCTTTCGGCGTGATTGCATTTCAATGACCTGGGTGATGGCTGCGACGAGCGGTTCGAGGCGTGCCGCGAATTGGTCGCCCTCGATCAACAAGGGGTAAGCGCAATAGAGCAAGTCGCGCTGCAGCGGGCTCATGCTGGCAATGATCGCCGGTTGACCCAGCCGCAATGCATCGGTCACCGCAGTCGAAGGCGAGGTGATCACCGCAGAAAATGCGCCAAGCCGCGCGTAGGGCAAATCATCGGGCCAGCGAGTGAAACCCGCCTGCGCTACCGCCGCAACCAGCCGCGCTTTTTCGGCTTGGTCGACCAGTTCGATCTGCGGGTGCGGCCGCCAGTATATTTTAGCGGGGTCTTGGCCCAGCCGTTCGGCAGCTTTACGGACGTAGTCGACCAGCCGAATATCAAGCGTAGAGCCTTCATCTGCAAAGGATGGATGCTGGAGGTGGGTGTAGGATGTCAGCAGCGCCCAATTGCCGTCACCAACCGAAACCTCGGGCCTTTGTAACGGCAGGTGGATGCAGCGCCTATAGGCAGGTAACGACGCACCGAGCCGCGCATCGGCCCCGCTGGGGAATACTGCTACATCGGACAGGCCGGCAAAGGGCCAACCAATATTGGTGCCGTGCACGACATGCATGGTCCGCGTGCCATTGGCCTGCATTGCGCGCTCCAGCTGCGAGGTGTCTGCGTTGCCTGTATGGCCAAACAACGCATAGCGAATATTGAGTCCACCGCTCGCCGCTTGCCACCACTTTGCATGAACCGCTCCCTGCATCATCCGGTAGGACATCGCGATCCGGTCACGGAAAGAGATTGCCCCAGAGTAGCGCGCGGTTTGACGGACGCCGGAGAAGATATGCGCCTCCATCGCCGAAATAGCGCGCAGGAAGCTGCCAAAAGATAGCGGCCTTACGGTGGGGTGACTCCTGAGTTCAGCGCGCGGATCGACATAGCGCCATGCCTGAGATACCCGAGCGGCAGGCCTGCCAAGCAAGATTACAGGCAGTATCTGGTCTGGATGCATTTCCCTGTGGCGAACCAGCGCCGTACGCAGATGCCGCGTGCGCGTAGTGTCTTCACAGTGAAGCGCAGCGACAGCGTGTGCGCCAAACATCAGCTTTCGGGCAGAGCTTGGCGAAGTGCCGCTATGGCGGAGAAGCAACAAACCAAAGGCGAGCAACGCGATCTTGCCCGCCGCAATTTGCAGGATCGCGTTGGCGAGCCAAGTGGCGGGTTTTGACTGACCCAGATCGGTTGCAGCCGCAGTCGCCGCCAGCTCGAATTGCCACAGCGGGTCATCGATGGCCTCTACGGCTTCGCTTATCCAGGCGGTGGCGTCGTCCGGCGGCAAGGCTTGCCCGCTGCGTTCCAACAATTTTTGGTCAAGGCGCGGCAATGCGGACTTAATCCCGCACCAGCGCTGCAAGATCATCGAACAGCGTTTCCATCGCATTGCGGCCATGGTTTAGAAAGCTGTCGAGTCCGGCCGCTTCCTTGCCGTGCCACTGCGATGAGCGGGCGATCAGTGCCTCGTCAATCGAAGCCGGATCGGCAATTAGCCGCCATGGCTCAAGCCCGGCATCGGCCAACGTTGCTTGGTTCTTATGCGTGTTGGACCCGATCACCAGCACCGGCGTACGCGCGCCAAGGCAGAAGATCAGCATATGGAAACGGCCGGTCACGACTAGCTGTTTGGACGCTACTTTGGAGGTGGTGACATTGCGGCTGGGTTCTTGCTCGCGATAATCTTGTATGGTGGCGCGTAGCGACTTCATCGCATGTACCGGACAAAAAATCGCCGCTTTGCTTGGCCCGTAACGCAGCAACCATCGCAGTATCGTCATCGGCTGGAAATCAAGCTGGACCAGCGGTAGCGGCGCCGCTCCCAGCGGCCACATTTGCTGATAGATTGCCAGTGCTTTGGGGCCTTGCACGCTGTCGCAATAACCCACCCCGCTGCGCTGTGCGGCCAACGGCGGTTGGTGGTAAAGCGCCAGGTCAGGAATGCGGCGGGCGTTGATGCCGTGGCCGGCCAGTTCCGCCAGACTGGCACTCTCGCGCACAGTGACAATGTCGAACAGTTCCAGCGCGCGCAGGCTGCCTGCACCATTGGCTTCCCATGTTGCATTGATCAGCGCAGATTTCACCCCGTGCTTTCGGGCAAAGTGACCGGCTTCGAGCAGCTTGATTCCTGCCGGGCGGTCGTGATGGATCGTGCCTTCGCCATTGACCAGCACCAGATCTGCGCCCTTGATGGCTTCAATTATCGCGGAATCCGCGCGCCAGTCGCTATGCGCGGGGCTGTACGCCGTGATTGCGATGCCCGATTTTGCGCACAGGTGGCCGATCGTTTCGATCACCGTGGTGCAGCCGTGGTGCCGGTCGATGCGCGTGTCGTTGAGAAGGACGGCCTTGATCATGGGAGCTGCGCGCGTGGTGCCGTTTACAGGCGCCCGTCGCTCTCTTCCTTCGCAAACAGGCCCTTGGCATCGAAGAACACTGCGCCTTCCTTGCCGTAGCCCCGGATAGCTGCCGCGCTCTTTTCGACAAATTGGTGATGGCCGACTGCCAGTACGACCGCATCATACATCCCTGCTGCAGGTTCACTGGCCAGCGGGCGGATGCCAAATTCATGTTCTGCCTCGTCAGCGTTAATCCATGGGTCATAGACGTCGATTTGGGCGTTGAATTCCCCCAGGCGCTCGATAATTCCGGCGACTTTTGAATTCCGCAGATCGGGGCAGTTTTCCTTGAAAGTCAGCCCGAGTATCAGCACCTTCGCATCGACCACCGGCAGGCGTTTGGCCAGCATCAGGTGGACCACACGGTCGGCGACATATTGGCTCATTCCGTCATTCACCCGCCGTCCGGCAAGAATCATCTCCGGGTGATAGCCAACTTGGGCCGCGCGGTGCGTGAGATAATAGGGGTCAACACCGATGCAGTGTCCGCCAACCAAACCAGGGGTAAAGGGCAGGAAGTTCCATTTGGTGCCCGCTGCCGCCAAAACTTCACGCGTATCGAGCCCCAATTTCTCGAACAGGATCGCCAGTTCGTTGATCAGCGCAATGTTGACGTCGCGCTGGGTGTTCTCAATCACTTTGGCGGCCTCGGCCACTTCGATTGACGCCGCTTTATGTGTGCCAGCGGTGATAATCTCGCGATATAGCGCATCGACGCCATCAGCGACTTCGGGCGTCGAACCGCTGGTGATTTTGGTAATCAGCGGCAGGCGCCGCTCCTTGTCACCCGGATTGATCCGTTCAGGACTATAGCCGGTAAAGAAATCGACATTGTGCGTGAGGCCGGAGGCTTTTTCCAGCACTGGAACGCAGTAATTTTGCGTGCAGCCAGGGTAAACGGTCGATTCGTAGATCACTACCGCGCCTTTTTTGAGCGCGCCGCCAACGGTTTCAGATGACTTTTGCAGCGGCGTCAGATCGGGCCGGTTGGCGTCGTCGATCGGGGTCGGGACGGTGATGATAAAGACATCGCAATCGCCCAGAGCTGCAGGGTCGCAGCTGTAAGACAGATGCTGAGCTTCGGCCAATTCGACAGCATCCACTTCCAGTGTTTCGTCGTGCCCCTGTTGTAGCTCGGCGACACGTTTCTCACGAATGTCGAAGCCCAGAGTAGGACGGCGCTTGCCGAACTCGACCGCAACCGGCAGCCCGACATAGCCGAGCCCGATAATCGCCAAATTTTTATTGGATAAATCCACAACATGACTTTCTGCTTGCGGCGGATGCGCGGCCCTGTTGTGGCCGGCTGCAATTTGCCTTATTTCGCGGCGCTGCGTTGCGGATGCTGTCTCCACAGTCAAGACCGCAATCGCTTGACAGAGCGATTTGGGACAGGGACAGCAGGAAAAACCGTTGAATTCACAATCCGGAAACCTGCATCAAGATGAAAATGCTTCGTGGAGAAACAGCACAAGTCCCGGCGGCGGGCTGGATTGGCCTCGCATTGTTCGCGATTGTGTTGGCCCTCTTGGGCGGCAGCTCCCGCCCTGATGCAGTCCAGAATGCTGGCTTGTTGCCGCTTGCCGCGTTGTTTCTCGTCCCGGCGCTCTATTATATTGACCGGCGGGATTTGGCAAAGTTCAAATTGCCTCTGCTCCTGATTGGGGCATGGACGGCTTGGACTGCGCTGCAATTGGTGCCGCTCCCTCCCGCAATTTGGCACGCTCTGCCCGGCAGGGAGCCGGTGGAGCAGCTCGATTCCTTGCTGAGTTTGGAAAGTGCATGGCGCCCACTTTCGATGGTGCCTTCACGCGGATTTGCGGCGTTGTTCGGCATGATCGTTCCGGTGACAGCTTTGCTTTTGGCGCGATCATTGTCGAGTGGCAAACAGATGATTCTTATAATCCTGATTGCTGTGGGATCGGTCAATACGTTTGTAGGCCTGGCACAGGTTATCAGCGGGAATAGTCAGGCATTATATTTCTACGCGATCAGCAATTTCGGTTCGCCGGTCGGACTTTTCGCCAATCACAACCACAGCGCTGTCTTGTCGTCTTTGACGCTCTTGACGATCGCCTATTACGTAACGCGGTTAGAGTTTTCATCGGTACAAACATGGCATAGGATTGTTCTTGCCAGCCTGTTTGTTGTTACTCTGCTGGTTGCCTTGGTTGGTCAATCCAGAGCGGGATTGATTACAGGGTTTCTGGCGCTTTGTGCCAGCGGTTCGCTTCTGTGGTCGCACCGTAACCGGCCAAGGCCCGGTTCCCGCAAGCACCGCGAAGCGATACCTCTACAGTCAAGTTACGTGATCGCCGCACTCGTGATTGCCTTGGTTGGGATGATCGCCAGCTTTGCCCTGTTTGACCGCATACCTGCACTATCTCGCGTTGCTGAAAGCGGGACCTTCGAGGATCTTCGTTGGAGTCTTTTTCCGATTGTGACCGAAATGGCGCTAAAGTTTGGAATTCTCGGGACTGGATTTGGTTCGTTTGAGCATGTGTATCACATATATGAGCCGGATAGTCTGATGTTGCCATCATACGTCAATCAGGCACATAATGATCTCGCGCAAATGATTATCGAAGGCGGAGTTCCCGCGCTGTTATTGCTAGGGGCGTTTCTGTTCTGGGTGTTCCAGACGCTAAGGGAATTTCTCCGTACAGGCAGCGATTCTGTTTCCAAGCTGGTCTATTGGGCGACCGTGTTTGCAATCATTCTGTTCGCCAGCATGTTCGATTATCCATTAAGAACCCCGCTGTTTCAAATGGTTGCTGTTTGGCTGGTGGCCATATTTGCATCTGAAAGAAGCGAATTGCGCACCACTGCCTGACTCATCTTTGGCAGGAAAAACCGCTTTGCTTATAGCGCCCCTATGGTTAAGGTCCGCGCAAAGCGCGGCAATGGGCGAACTCCTAATCCGAGATATGAAGGACGTCATGAAACTTATTTCCAAAACATTATTGATCTCGGTTGCCCTGTCACTCTCGCTTGGCGGCTGCGCGAAGGACCGGTCGGTTGGCTTGGCGTCCAATATCACCGTTGCCGACCTCACGGAGCTGCCTGCTCCCGATGCGATTGGTGCCTATACGGTTGGCCGTCAGGAGCAACTTGAAGTAACAGTTGTTGATTCCGAACGACTGAGCGGCACATACCTAACTGATGCGGGTGGTTATATTGCGTTTCCTTTCGTCGGCGACCTTTATGTTGAGGGCAAAACGCCCAACCAGATTGCTCGGATGATCGCAGACCGTTTACGCGGTGAATATATCATTGATCCACAAGTGCGGGTGCGCCCGGGCCAATTCGCAGCTCCGTCTATTTCAGTCGGCGGACAGGTCGCGTCACCTGGCACCTATCCGGCAGGAACCTCGCAGTCGCTGCTGCGCGCGGTCAATAATGCAGGCGGGCTGGCCGAATTCGCCAAGGTTGACGATGTTCTGGTGATGCGGACGGTGAACAGTCAGCGCTATATTGGCGTGTATAATATCGATGCAATCCAGCGCGGAAACTACCCTGATCCGCTGATTTACCCGGGTGATGTTGTAACTGTCGGGGATTCTCCTGGGCGCCGGCAGCTCGAAAATATCCTCCAGTTCATTCCTTTGCTTTCGACCAGTGTAATCCTGTTCGACCGTGTCCTAAATTGATCGCGAGCCACAATGAATAACTCAGTCAAATCCGACAGCGGCTACCCGACCTCTGAAGATCAGGCGCATTTATCGGATTCGTTCAGGATTGATCTGGAGCGTTTCTGGATACAGGCGGTCGATCTAAAATTCTGGATTTTGGGGATTATTTTCCTCGGGCTGCTGGCCGGTTTGGCGGCGACATTGCTGTCGACCGAATTGTTTCGGGCAAAGGCGCGGATCGAGATTTCGGTGGTGCAGCAGAACGTAACCTCGGCGGAGCCGCTTGAGGTTGATGGCCGCGGTGCAACGCTACAATATTTTGCGACGCAGTATGAATTGCTTGAATCCAATTTTCTTGCAGATCGCGTGATCGAAGCGGGAAATTTGACGCGTGACGACAAGTTTCTGACCGCGTTTGGCCTGAAGGAGTCGGGGAAGGCTAGCCCCCGTCAGCTAAAGGGGTTGCTGCTATCCAATATTACAATTACCCCGGTTCAAAATTCAGGTCTGGTCGACATGAGTTTTTCCAGCTCTGACCGAGAAATTTCCGCCCGCATTGCTAATTTATGGGCACAGGAATTCCTCGCTGCCAATTATGAAAAGCGCTTTGGCGCCAATATCGAGGCCCGCGAGTTCCTTGAGCAACAAATCGAAGAGTTGCGCGATCGCTTGGCTTTGTCCGAGCGTGAACTCATCGATTATGCCAACGCCAATGAAATGGTCATTCTCGATACGAGCGACGATAAGAGTGGATCGGATACAGCAGCACAAACGCTCGTGGGCTCCGAATTGACCGCTCTTAATTCGGCTCTTGCGACCGCTACTACTGAACGGATTGCAGCCGAAAGTGCCTTGCGTGCGGGCGTCCGCAACGAGGCTGGAGCTGCGGCAGCGGCCGGGCTCCGCAGCAGGCTGGCGGAATCGCAGGCTCAACTGGCCGAATTGCAATCGAAATTTGGTCCGGGCTATCCCGAAATCAAGGCGAAGCAGGCGGAAATCGCCACTCTTCGTCAAGCGTTGAGCGGCGAAGGCAGCATCGACAACCGTGATTTGCAAGCGGCATTCCGTAAGGCAAGCCTGCAAGAACAAGCGCTTCGCGCGAAAATGCAGCAGTCTAAATCTGCATTTCTAGGGCAACAAGGTCAGGGGATCCAATACGGAATACTGAAGCGCGAAGTCGACACCAATCGGCAATTATATGATGCACTGTTGCAGCGTTACAAAGAGCTCGAGGCGGCCGGTGCCGGCAAGAACAACATGACGCTTATCGATGCGGCGACACCCCCGGGCGCCGCCTATGCGCCATCCCTGTTGCGCAATTTGCTCATTGGTTTGGTCGCCGCTCTCCTGGCTGCTGCGGCGTTGGTATATCTGCGCGAAACTATGGACCAGACGATCAGGGATCCGATGGATGTCAGCCGCCGATTGGGCCTGTCCTCGCTCGGCCTTATTCCGCGCGTTGATGGCGATATCGTTGAAGAACTCGAACGGCGCAGTTCTGAAATCAGCGAAGCCTATACAGCTGCGAGAACGAATATTGCCTTCCTGACTTCATCTGGCGCGCCGCGTTCGATCATGCTGACCAGCACACGGCCCAATGAAGGCAAGAGTATTTCGTCGGTCGCTCTGTCGCGAAGCTTTGTCCAGCTTGGCAAAAAAGTGCTGCTGGTGGACGCCGATTTACGGCACTCTGGGCTCAGCGATTTTATCGGCATCAAAGCGAACCCCGACGCCGGCCTGAGTAATTTGCTCAGCGGCAAGGGTGATTTGGCAGGCGCAGTTGTCGCTGTCGACCCGCATGGCTTCGATATTCTCCCCACCGGACATCGGCCTCCCAATCCGGTCGAGCTCCTAGCAGGTGGTGGATTGAAGCAGCTGGTGGAAACGGCACTGCAAACCTATGACCATGTATTGGTTGACGGAGCCCCCGTGCTTGGTCTTGCGGATGCATTGGAAGTTGCGCAGGCGGTCGACGGCGTGATTTACGTGGTTGAGTCGAACGGCGTTAACGTCCGCGCCATCCAGAATGCACTCGGCCGACTGGCATCCGCAGATGCTAGGGTGTTCGGCGCCATTGTCACCAAG
The DNA here is from genome assembly GCA_049289475.1 of Pontixanthobacter sp. Lineage (GTDB taxonomy): Bacteria > Pseudomonadota > Alphaproteobacteria > Sphingomonadales > Sphingomonadaceae > Pontixanthobacter. The sequence goes on from JBATLU010000112.1 coordinate 12,967, forward strand.
CTCGACCAACGCAATTCGGCCTACGGCTACGGCTACGGCTACGGCTACGGATACGGCTACGGCGACGCTGCAAACTCGGCAGCGGCCAAGCGGTAGGGTGGCTCCCCGTCCTTTGCGCTTGGTGGTGGCAGTATTTGTTGCCATCGTAATTGCCGTAGCGGCGTTTCTGCAGGCTGCCAGCAGCGTATTGTATATCAAAAGGTCCGAGCTTGCGGTCCAATTGTTTCCGCCTAACGGACTGGCCCGGGAACAGGCCACCTCCCAGCAGTTCTTCACGGGAATCAAGACCGAAGCTGACATTGCACCATCAGCCAGGCAGGTGGGGTCGGCCGCTCTGGATGCCTATGCTCGGGATCCGCTAACGCCCAAAGCGCAGGCTATTTTGGCGATTGCTGCAAATAGCGCAAAGCATAAGAGCGACATTCTACATGCAGCAATGTGGCTGAACCGGCGCGATCTTTTACTGCAAGGGCTTGTGCTGGAGGAACAGGTCAAAGCGCGCGATTATCGCGCTAGCCTCGCAACACTGGACACTATCTTGCGCGTCCATCCGGAACAGAGTGCAAATTTCTTCCCCATTCTTACCAAGGCATTGGCTGAAGAGGCCGCGATTCCTGCTTTGTCCAAAATTCTTGATCGCAGCTCAGAATGGCATGACCGCTTTTTGCTCGCCGCCTCAAGGGATCCGACGTCACTCGTCAATTTGGCTCGCTTGCGGCTATCGAGAGAAAAAATCGATCCTGAGCTCGATCAGCGACTGATTTCCGGCCTTGTCGCGATCGGCCATGTCGACCTCGCACATCGGATCTACCAAAAAGCGACCGGTCGTGAGACGAGCGCCATAAAAATACGCGGGAGCGATGGTTGGTCAACCGGTTTTAAGCCGTTCGACTGGGCACTTGCTGACGAGGCAGGCTTTCGCGCCCAACCTGCTGAAAACCCTGCGGAGCTCCAAGTGTTCGTTCGTTCGGGCAAAGGCGGCAAGCTGGTCGAGCGCGTTATAACGGCTACTGCGGTGCCACTTTTGGTCAAAATCGAGCACACTTTGACTCCCGCCAATCAAGTCAAGGATGTACAGCTGCGTGCAAGCTGTCCTGGGGCAGAGCAACCCTATTTCGAACAGGTTTTCCGCATAAGCGAGATGGCGATCCAAATCCCGCCCAGTCCTTCGCAATGCAAATTCATCAGCATCAGCATCTATGCGCGGGCATGGTCAGGTGGCGGTTCGATCCGCGGCAATATCCGCAAATTCGAAATTGTCGCCAAATAGGCCCAAAGCCCTAGTCCAACGCGATATCGGGTGCGTCTTCCTGCTTCATTCCGACAACGTGATAACCGGCATCGACATGGTGCGTCTCACCGGTGACGCCCGATGATAGGTCGGACAGGAGGTAAAGGCCCGACCCGCCGACATCATCAATCGTAACATTGCGCCGCATGGGGGAGTTGAGTTCATTCCATTTGAGTATGTATCGGAAATCCCCAATACCGCTGGCGGCCAACGTCTTGATCGGACCGGCTGAAATCGCATTGACCCTGATATTTTGCGGCCCGAGATCATTCGCCAGATATTTTACACTCGATTCAAGCGCAGCCTTGGCCACACCCATCACATTGTAATGCGGAATAACCTTCTCTGCCCCGTAATAGGTCAGCGTTACAATCGATCCGCCATCGGGCATCATTTCTGCGGCGCGTTTGGAAACCGCGACCAGCGAATAGGCAGAAACATTCATTGTCATCAGGAAGTTTTCAAGGCTGGTGTCGACATATTTGCCGCGTAGCTCGTTCTTGTCGGAAAATCCGATTGCGTGGACGACAAAATCAATCGTGTCCCACCGGGTCTTGAGCGTATCGAACGCAGCATCGAGCGCCGACATCTCCGAAACATCGCATTCAAAGGTAAAATCGGACCCAAGCTGCTCAGCCAGCGGTTTGACCCGTTTCGCCAATGCTTCGCCTTGATAGGTAAAGGCCAGTTCCGCACCGTGTTCGCGCAATTTCTGGGCGATGCCCCACGCGAGCGATTTGTCATTCGCTAACCCCATGATCAGGCCGCGTTTGCCCTGCATCAATCCCGTCATTTCCTGTTCACCTCATGGTTAATCAGTATCGAGCGCTTCGTCTGGTTCGGCGAGCGCTGCATTCAATTCGGCGCCTATAACGATCCCTAGTCCCACCAACCAGAAAAAGAAAAGTGCGATCATCATTCCGGCCAGACTGCCGTAGGTCAAATCATAGGTGAAAAACCGCTTGAGCACCGGCGGGAGAGCAATCGTGACCCCAACCCACCACAGCGTCACCAACAGTGCACCTGGCCATTTGGGGTAGCGCTTCCCGCGGTAGGCATCGGGTGTCAGCGTTGTAAAAAGAAGAAAAATCGAAGCGTAAAGGCCGAGAGCTGGTACAAGGCGCGAGAAAGATAAATCGGCGACCAAACCGGCCAACTTGGGCAAGTAGGTGCCAATAACTTGCTGCGCAGTGCCAATGGCAACTTGCGCGATTAGCGAGAGCATCAAAAGCACGACAGCGCCCATAATCACACCAAAGGAAACCAGCCGGTAGCGCCAAAAGGCAAAGATCGCTTCGGTCCCATAGGCCCGGCGCAAAATATCGCGGATGGTCTCGATCAGGCTCGAAACCGTCCACAAACCTACCGCGCCGCCAATCCACAGCAGCCAGCCACTGCGGGCCTCCACCACATCGCGCGCGACCGGTTCGATGACATTGCCCACCACCGGCGGCAGCGCGAACAAGATTGCGTCAATCATCGCCGCCCGTTCGTTTTCTTCGCCTATTGCGGAAAAAATTGCTGCACCGAGTATGAAAAAAGGAAACAGAGCAAGCATTGCCATATAGGCCAGATTGCCCGCGTGGATAAAACCATCGTTCCACGCGCCTGAAACGGTTCGCCGGACAATTAGCCAAAACCGTGAACCCGGCCCCAAGCGCGTAGCAATTCCGCTACGAAGCCGGTCGCGCTTGCGCCGCCGCGCCTCCGGTGAAGAGGACGTTACGATCCGGTTATCGAGGTGAGGCTTTTCGCCGATAATATACTTCCCTGCGATGTTGACCGTTCGAATGTGAAGCGAGCGGCTAGAGCCCCATTTCAGACCTCGGATTGCCACTATCTTGCCAACCCTCAAGCCGTTTGGCCAGTTCAGTCAGATCATTGGGCAGGATAATCTCCAAAGTCACCAGCTGGTCGCCGCGCGAACCGTCTTTCTTGGAAAAACCCTTGCTCTTGAGCCGCAGCACTGTGCCGCCATTGGTGCCCGGCTTCAGAGTCATTAAGACTGGGCCGTCGACAGTCGGGACTTTCACCTTGGCGCCGTTCACAGCCTCGTCGAGCGTGATCGGCAGATCCATCCTGACTTCGCTGCCGTCCCGGTTGAAAAAAGCGTGTTTGTCGACCGAGATTATGACGATTCCATCACCGGCACCGCCTGGCCCTTGCGCCCCTTTGCCTTTGAGCCGCATCTGCGCGCCGTCTTCAACGCCGGCGGGGAGCTTCAGATCGATTGTCTTGCCATCAGACAGCGTAATGCGTTGGTCAGCCCTGCTTGCCGCATCGGTAAAGGCGACGCGCAATCGGTAC
>JBATLU010000113.1:0-5324 GCA_049289475.1 Pontixanthobacter sp.
GGCCGGGGCAGTGCCAATGGCCGGTTGCTTCGGCGGAAAAGCCGAAGAACCGCCCGTAATACTCGGGATCGCCGATCATAACTTGCGGCAATGCTGCGCCCGCATCGATCGCATTCAGCGCGGCGACCATCAGTGCCTTGCCATAGCCTTCGCCTTGCTTGTCCGGCATGACCGCGACCGGCCCGACCATAATCAAGGGATGGTTGCGGCCATCCGGGTCGGTCAGGGCGACCGGCCACAGCTGGATTGTCCCGGCCAGATACTCATCATCGTCCAGCGCGGCGAAGCTGAGACCTTCCAGCCACCGCACACCTTTCCTAATGCGATATGCCGTGCGCGCATGGCGGCCATCGCCAAATGCCAGGTCGAGCAGTTGCTCGATCAGCGTATCATCAACATTCGAAAGCGGAACAATTGTGGCCATAGAGCGCGCGCAGATAGGGCTCTGCGCGCGCTGTGTCGATCAATTTTGGCTAGGGCAGTGCGAGGCCCGCCTAATCACCTGGCCTGAGTGCTACTCGGTTTCAGCAGGACCCTTCAGACGCTGCAACAGATAGACATATTGCAAGGCCGACAATTTGGCGCGCTGTTCATTGTCCACTCCGCCCGAATGGCCGCCGGTCATGTCCTCATAATAATAATAGGGCTGTCCCAGTTCCTTTAGCCGCGCCGCACCCTTGCGAGCGTGTGCCGGATGGGTCCGGTCGTCGGCGGTGGAGGCCCACAGGAACGGCGAGGGGAAATCGACCCCCGCGACCAGTTTCTGATAGGGCGAATATCCTTCGATCCATGCGCGTTGTTCGGGAATGCGCGGGTCGCCATATTCACCGATCCACGACGCACCGCGACCGATCTCGTGGTAACGCAGCATATCGAACAGCGGGATCTGGACAATCGCCGCGCCGAACAAGTCGGGACGCTGGGTAAACGCTGTGCCGACCAGCAAGCCGCCTTGCGAACCGCCCTGAATGCCAAGATGCGCCGGAGTGGTGAAATCGCGCGCGACCAAATCTTCGGCCACAGCGATGAAATCATCCCATGTGCGCTGTTTGTTTTCGCGGATTGCGGTCTGGTGCCACTGCGGCCCAAACTCGCCGCCACCGCGCAGATTCGCAAGCACATATGCGCCGCCATTCTCGAGCCACAGCTTGCCAGTTGAGCCGAGATAGGATGGCAGGCGCGAAATCTGGAAGCCGCCATAGCCGGTGAGCAGCGTAGGCGTATTGGCTCCAAGCTGCATCCCCTTCGGTTTGACGATGAAATAGGGGATTTTGGTCCCATCAGCCGAGGTCGCCTCGAATTGTTCGACGCTCATCCCGGACGCATCAAAATAGGACGGGCTGGTCTTGATAATTTCGGGCGTTCCGCCGTCCGAATAATACAGCGTAGACGGGGTCAGGAAATCGGTGACCGAATACATGATCTGGTCGCTATCATCAGATGACGCCGCCACGCTGATCGTGGCATTGTCGGGCAGTTCGACCTTGACCGATTGCCAAGCCCCATCGACGAAATCGAATTTGAGAACCTGCCCGCGGACATTGTCGAGCAGCGTGATAAACAGGCTGTTTGCAGTGGTGGTGCCGCCTTGCTTGGTCTGTTTGTTTCCGGGTGCCCAAACAAGAGTTTTGGGCGCGCCATTAGGATCCTTTTCCCAAGCGAGTAGATCTGCAGATACGATAGCATCGGCGGGGAAGGTCTGATCCCCAAGGGTCCAGTCAACATCGGTGCTGAACAGGATTTGTCCGTCTATAATGCCATATGGATTGGCTTTCTCCGGCATATCCAGCTTCAGCCATTCGGCATCTTTCCAGAAATAATAGGCGCGCTCGTGGAAGCTCAGACCGCGATAGGCCATTTGGCCATGGATGTTCCCGTCTCCATCGCGAAGCAGATAAGCGCCGGAGGATACATCCTTCGGATCGCCGCGAAAAATCTCTTCTGCGTCCTCAATCGGGCTGCCGCGTTTCCAAAGGCGGGTGGTGAAAGGGTAAAGGCTCTCGGTGACGGTATCATCGCCAAAACTGCGGCTGACCAGCAGTGTGTTTTCATCCACCCATTCCGCGCCGCCCTGGCTTTCGGGAAGGTAGAAACCGCCGTCGATGAATTCGCCCGTCTCCATATCGAACTCGCGCATCTCGGTGGCGTCTTTGCCGCCGTCGGAAAGCTCGATCATGCAGCTTTTGCCAGCAGGCGGGAGGCAGGAGGAGCCTTTGTATACCCATTCCTTGCCCTCGGCAGCTGCCAGCGCGTCAATATCGAGAACCGTCGTCCATTCGGGAGTATCGCTGCGGTAACTGTCCAGCGTTGTCCGGCGTAGCAGACCTTTCGGATTTTGCTTGTCCTGCCAGAAATTGACCAGCCCGAATTTGGAGAAAGAGACATAGGGCACGCGGTCTTCGGCATCGAGAATCGCCAGCGCATCGCCCTTCAGCATCTCGTACCGAGGGTCGGCGGTCAGCGCGGCAGTGGTGCGTTCATTCTCTGCCCGAACCCATGCCAACGATTTCTCGCTGCGGGCTTCCTCCAGCCAGATATAGGGATCGACATCAGCTTCGGCGACATTTTCTGGCACGGGTTTTCCTGTTTCTTGAGCAGCTAGCGGTGTGGCAAGCCCGCACAAGACGAGCGAGGCCGCGAGTGCGCGGCGGGAGATGTGTTTGGTCATATGCGGTCCCTGGATAAAACTAGGCTGCAACCTTGATATGATAGCAAGGAAACGCAAGGAAATTTGCGCCTCCTTGCCGAAACCTAACCGTGTCAAAAAAGCGTCATAATTTGTAATCTTTGGGGGCGCACAATTTTTGGTATGGTCGACACCTTGGCCTGCTGCGCATAGGGGTTTTCCCGTTGAAGCAGGAAGAGCCAAATATGGACGATCAGGAACTCCCGCCAGAGGCGTCACCTGAAATTGGTGTATATCTATCGGGAAAGCGGCGAAGTGCGACGCTGGTCGAATTCTCGGCCCAATTTGCAAATGTAGAGCTAAACGAGCGTGCGCCGCTTTGGTTTGGCATGCTTGTGGTAGTGTCGATTGGCAATTTTCCGGGATTCGCCGGATATGTCCGGGCTATCGAAGGCACATCAATGGTAATTGAATTCCAGCCTGAACTTCATCTGTCCGTCGTCGCCAGCGTAAACGAGCGTTGTTTTGGTTCGGTAGGCTGACTGAAAGGCGCTCGACCGCCATAAACTTACAGCAGTTTTTCAAAATAGCGGACCACCTTACCGCTACCCAGCGTGGCCTGCCCGATTTGTTCGAAGCCGTGCCGCTGGTGAAAGCCATCGGATGCAGGATTGGGTGGGTCGAGATTGACTTCGCATACCACCCGGGTGTGGCCCGCGTTGGCTGCCCCATCGAACAATCTTGAATAGAGTTTCGAGGCGATACCTCGGCCGCGAGTGGCCGGATCAACCACCACCCGGTCGACATAAATAAAACGGTCGAACCGCTGTTTGAACCACAGGAAATTCTCGCTGTGGTAATCGCCGGTCTGGTCGAATGCGATCAGCAAGGCGCTGCCATCGTCGCTGGCCAGTGAAAGGTAGGAATTACCCACAAGCCGCAGGAACCCCGGCTCGTCCAGCAAAGACAATTCTTCTTCGTGGATGTTATTAAGCCGCAGCAATTCTGTGCAGAGATCATCGCGGCCCGCCAGTGCGTCCGCGTCAATCTCGATCAACTTCAACCTTCGACGTGCTCTGCCAGAACGGTCAGGCCATTGTCGCCCACTTCGGCAAAGCCGCCGCGCACTTCGATCAATTCGGGCGCGCTGCCTTCGGTCTTGTAAACCTGCACCGCGCCGTCACGGATGGTGGACATGAAGGGCGCATGGCCCTCCAGCACACCAAACTCGCCTTCGGTTCCGGGGACCACTACCATGTGGACGTCTTCGGAGCGGACCAGCTTGGCCGGGGTTACGAGTTCAAAGTGGAGGGCCATCGCGCTTAAGCGTCCTCAGCCATCTTGGTGGCTTTTTTCACAACGTCTTCGATTCCGCCGACCATGTAGAAGGCGTTTTCGGGGAGGTGATCATATTCGCCTTCGACAACAGCCTTGAACGAAGCGACGGTGTCTTCCACCTGGACGAATACGCCCGGGATGCTGGTGAAGACTTCGGCCACGTGGAACGGTTGCGACAGGAACTTCTGGATCTTACGCGCGCGGGCAACGGTCAGCTTATCCTCTTCAGACAGCTCGTCCATGCCCAGAATGGCGATAATATCCTGCAGTGATTTGTACTTCTGCAGCGTTTCCTGAACCTTACGCGCAACGTCGTAATGTTCCTGACCAACAACGGCAGGGGCCAGAACGCGGCTGGTCGAATCGAGCGGATCAACCGCAGGATAGATGCCCAGTTCCGAAATCGCGCGGTTCAGCGTGGTCGTTGCGTCCAAGTGGGCGAACGATGTGGCTGGCGCAGGGTCGGTAAGGTCATCGGCAGGAACGTAAATCGCCTGAACCGAGGTGATCGATCCCTTGTTGGTCGAGGTGATGCGTTCTTGAAGGTTGCCCATGTCGGTCGACAGCGTTGGCTGATAACCCACCGCCGAAGGAATACGGCCCAGCAGCGCGGACACTTCCGAACCGGCCTGCGTGAAGCGGAAGATGTTGTCGACGAAGAACAACACGTCCTGACCTTCCACGTCGCGGAAATATTCCGCCATTGTCAGACCCGACAGAGCAACGCGGGCACGCGCACCAGGAGGCTCGTTCATCTGGCCGAACACGAGGGCCACTTTGGAACCTTCGGATGTCGCGACGCCGTTGGCATCCTTCATGATAACGCCAGCGTCGAGGAATTCGTGATAAAGGTCGTTACCTTCGCGGGTGCGTTCGCCCACACCGGCGAACACGGACACGCCGCCGTGACCCTTTGCGATGTTGTTGATCAGTTCCTGAATAAGAACCGTCTTGCCCACGCCAGCACCGCCGAACAGGCCGATCTTACCGCCCTTTGCGTAAGGTGCGAGAAGGTCGATAACTTTAATACCTGTCACCAGAATGGCGCTCTCGGTCGACTGGTCGACGAAGGGCGGTGCTTCTGCGTGGATTGGCATGACCATATCGGTACCGATCGGGCCGAGCATGTCGATCGGCTCACCAACGACGTTCATGATCCGGCCGAGTGTTTTCGGGCCAACCGGCACTGAAATCTGCTTGCCGGTGCTGATCACTTCCTGACCGCGGGTAAGACCCTCGGTCGCGTCCATCGCGATGGTGCGAACGGTGTTTTCGCCAAGGTGCTGGGCAACTTCGAGAACCAGCGTGTTATCGCCGTTCTTGGTTTCCAGTGCCGAGAGAATTGCGGGCAGTTCACCGG
>JBATLU010000114.1:0-5589 GCA_049289475.1 Pontixanthobacter sp.
GGTCTGCCCCATCGCCGAACCGGTCGCAGAGGACTGCGCATCCAGCGTCAATCCTGCAAACGACAGCGCGCCGCCAGTCACATCAATCGCAACACCGCCAGCCTCGGTGGTGATGAAATCGGATCCAGCAGATGCAGACGTATCAATCGCGATCTTCCCACCGATACGAATTCCGCCAGCCGCACCTGTGCCGTCAACGCTCAAATTGACAACGTCCGCACCGGCCTCGGTAATAATGCCGTCGGTGCTGGCATTGGCCGTCAGATCGCCGCCAATGGATATCGTTGATCCGGCTCCGCTAGCGGCAATATCGACCTGCCCGCGACCAAGCGTGACATTGCGTCCGCCCGAGGCGCTGACATTTAGATCTAGATTGCCCGCAACATTCACCGTTCCAGCCGAGGCGATCGCAATGGAACCGCCTTTGACACTGGCAACGCCAGCGGAAATGGCAACATCGCCGCTCGCGGTGGTAACGCCGCCTGCATCCGCGCCGAAGCGCACGCTGTCTCCGGCGGAAATGGCGGTATTGCCAGTCAGCTTTGCATTCTTGACATTGACCGATCCGCCAACTCCTGCGGTCAGGATGATTCTGCCGTCGGCATCGACGGAGACCCCGCCTGCCGCCTGGTAGCCGACATTGCCGCCAACCAGCATGGTCATTGCGGTATTCTGGGGAACCGCGACCATCGAAATCGCGCGCGAATCTCCGCCTGATGCGGCAGGTCCACTTGTTGTTCCAGTGTGGACAATGCCGTTTTGATCGGCGGTTCCAACGTCAACGCTGATATCGAACAGGCCATTGCCCATTGTCAGCTTGGCTTGCTCTGCAGCGACATAGGCTACCGAGCCCGCGCTGCGGACATTACCATGTTGCTCGATACGGGGTGCGACCACGGCGAAATAGCTGTCGGTGGTGATATTGGCACCGCGTTCGACAATGACTGCGCTCGAAGGCAGCGCAACGCCGCCAAATTCCATCAAGGTTCCGCCAGCACCGATAGCGTCGAGTTGGCTGCTGGTCAGCACCAGCCCGCCGACATTAAATGCTCCGGTGGACCCGATAATCACGCCGCCGGGGCTGTAAAACCAGACATATCCGCCCGTTTCCGCGCCATTGTTGATCGTGCTGGTAACCGCGCCATCAATCCGGATCGCACTATCAATGGTGCCGGTAAAAACCCTGTTCAGGACCGTGTAGCCAGACAAAGCGCTGGTGAAATCCAGCTTACCGCCTGTACCGAGAAAGGTGACCGCATTGCCGCCGGAACCGGTTAGAAATGTATCCCAATTGATGATCGCGCTTGGTGCGAGCAACTCAACTACATCGCCGCTCGCGCCAGGGCGGAAATCGACCTGACCGCTGTTATACTGCGCACGCGCGCGGACATTAATGCCGTCTTTGGCCGCATCAAGAATGGCGCCGGTCGGAGCATTGCGCACCGAATCATAGGAAGGCGCAGAAGGGCTCGATATTGACGGAGCCGACGGCGGTACCGACGGGACTATGCCGCCCGATGGCGGTACCGACGGGACTGCGCCGCCCGATGGCGGTGTAGGCGGTGTGGGCGGTGTAACTGGTTCGGGGACGACCGGCCTTATCGGTGCACCTGGACCATCGAGCATGAGGCCGCGCGCTGCGACATATTCGCTCGATGCAATCGACGTGACCGCCACTCGCTTGGGCTGGGCAAAAAGGGAATTGCGGCTGGAAGCGCCGAGCATCGGGCTGCCAACTCCTACATTGACCGAAACTTGAGGCATTGGCCGTACTACCGAATGCGCATGTGCCGGAGTTGCCAACATACCCGCAGCAGCGATCACCGCTGCCAGCAGCGATCCCGATCCAAGCAGCCGCCTGCGCCTGCTTGATGCGGCGAGAGTTCTTCCTTGCTTCGTCGGTTGGCTTGTTGTTCCAGCTACACCCATCATACAGTCCTCTCGGCGCCGCAGAGGCGCTCGCCGCAAATCTGCGGTCCAAAATCTATTTCAGCACAATTCGCCATCACCGGTTCCACGGTGCAAGTTGGAACGTCAGGCTGGCCAGAAACCGGACATCTCCGCGATCAATTTGGAACGGTGCCCGCTTGAGCGGAACGGCGGCAAAAACATCCAGATAGGCAATCCGCCCTAGAGTCGCGCGAAGACCGCCGCCGGCAGAAGTGATCGTTTGCGGGTCGCCCGCGATGTTCTTTGTGCTAACAGCCATCACATCAAAAAAGCCGTAGGGCTGCACGGCAATCCCGCCGGTCGAAGCCGGCATCAGAGATCCGTAAGCAATCTCCACCTGCCCGCCATAGCCGCTGTCCCCGATCACCGAGCCGGGATCAAATCCGCGGCCCGCAGTGTAATTGCCGCCCGACACTTGTTCATAACCAAGCAGTGCATCGGGCGAATATTGAAAGCGCGGTTTGAGACTGAATTTCCACAAGGGCGTTGGCCGGAAATCCATTTGGGCCTGCCCGCGCAGCACAAAGCCGGTCGGATCACCATCGAGCCGTGAGGGAGGGACCAAACCGGGCGCAGTGCAATTGACGAAAGCTGGACCGCAACCCTCGCTCGCGCCGAACAAATCAAATCCCTGCCGGACTTCAATCGAGCCGGCGACCGCAAAGCGGGGTTCGAAGGAGGAATATCCGTTAGCCCCGCTTAGGCTGGCCTCGTCAATCGCGTTAAAATCCACCCGCGCATAGGCAACGCGCAATTGGTCACGGCTGAGCGGCAGACTGGAAAACGTCACATCCTGATCGATCAAATCAAACCCGGCCGAGCCGATTACATTGGAACTCTGCGTCCGGCGGAACGGATAGGCGGCATAGACACTGGCAATAAAGGTTTCGGATTCAAACAGATCAGGCCCCGCAATATCGGGCTGCGACCATGCAAAGGTCAAATTTCCGCCGAATTTCAACCCTTCGCTACCGACGCGGAATTCATGATTGGCCTGAACTACGTGCTGTTCGTCAAAATCGCTGGTCGAATAGGCGCTCAGCGTCGTTTCATCGCCCATTCCGGTAATGCCGTTGAACCGCACTCGGGCCAGCGCACCAATCCGCCCAACGGCTTTGGAACCGTAATTCTGGATCGTCGCATCGGCATAGACCGGCGTACGCGAGACATTAAAGATGCCGACAACATCCCCCGGCTGCGCGCCTGTTTCACGCGAAGCAGGTTGCATCACCAGGCGCACATCAAGGCCGGGAATATCACGTGCGAGAAGCAGATAGCGCTCTGCTTCGCCAATATTGAACACCGGCTGCGCAGCCAGACGGTCAATGTAACGCTGCAACAATTTGCCCGACGGCCCCGCATCGCCGCGAATTTGCACCGCACTGATCCGCGCAAGCACCACATCAAAGCGCACGACCCCACCTTCGATTTCCTGGACCGGCACCTGAACCGAGGCGAGATAGCCTGCCTTGCGCAGAATCGCAGCCGCTCGGTCGCGAATGTCGCAAATGGCCGAGACGGGCAATTCCTGACCAACCAAATCGGAATAGGCCGGGTTCACAATTGCCGGATCAATTGCATCCAATCCCGAAAAGCGCGCTTCCGACAATGTCAGCCTTAAATCGGCGAACTGCGCATCCGCCAGCGGGCACGGCGCACGCTCGAAATCGCCTTCAACGGCAAGCGATTGACCCTCTGTTCGCAATTGCTGCTCTAGCCGGTCGCGCTGAATTTCCTCGCGCGTAGTTGGCGTAGCAACCTGTGCCAACGCACTGCCGCTCCACAGCAAAAAGCACGCTGCTGAAAAAACCATTCGTCCGGATGTACGTGGTGGACCTGCAAACATTGCTGCGCCTTGTTGTTTGGAATTTGTCTTCATTGTCCGACTTCCGCCGCCGCAAATCGGCCGGAAGTATCTGCATCCGCCGTGATTACCGGTTCGGCAAATTCTGACAGGAGCGGCCGGGCAGCATCACCGATAATGGCAAAACCGCCCCAGTAATAAGGATGCGACGTTACCGGATCGTCCATCAGCATACGCCGTGAACTGTATAACGCCCGGCCAATATCTGTGGTGCGTCCATTACGGAACATTTCGCTCGTCAAGCGTTCGGTTGCGCCATAATCATCGGGCGCAGGCCAATGGCTGGCCATCACGGCGCGGCCCCCTGCCCCGATAAAGGAACGCACGAGCCCGTCCAGCGCAGTGCCGCCGCCGCTGGCCACACCGGCAGCCCGCGTGGCTTCGATGCTGGCTTCACCGGCGGTGTCGCAGGCAGACAGGATCACCAGATCGGCATCCAGATCAAGCTCGAAAATCTCTTCGAAACTCAGCAGACCATCCGAATCCGCGCCGCCGAATGACGTCAGCAAAGCTGGCCGCGCCGGACACGCTGGATTGGGCGGGGTAACCAGACCGTGGGTTGCGAAATGCAATATCCGGAATTGGTCGAGATTGCCGTTCTCGCGGATGCTCGCATCGGTAAACGCAGCACCGGTGATTAATTTGGAACTGCCCGCGCCGATAATGCCCTGCGCGGTAATCAGCTCTGCATCGTCAATCGGATTGTTCCACAGCGCCGCATTCCACCCGCAAATATTGTTGCCACTGGCCAGAATCGCGCGAATTTCCGCAGGCGGAGCATCGCCGATCATCTGGTTCTTACCCAGGCCAAGATATTGCTCGGAAGCGCGCGAGCGCGAAACATTGCGCGCATCGACAAAGGACTGGGCTGACACCGCAGTGCTGACCATCCGGCCTTTGGTGAGCCAGTTCACACCGGTAAAATCAAACGCATCACCCGCTGGGTCGGCCGCGCGCGCTTCATACAGCGCGACCGAGGCATCGTCAGTCACCAAAATTTCAATCGGCAGCCGCAACATCGCCCCGTCGGGTTCGAAAATCACATGATCGACCGATTCCAATTGCGCCGCAATCGGGCCGAACAGCTTGAGATAAAGCGCATGTGCAGTCGCCACATCATAGGGGTAGGTAACCAATTGCCCGCTATCGTACTGTGAAATCGAGGCGCGCAGAGTATCGACCGCAAATTCGAGGTCTTCGACCGACATATCCACCCGATATGCCGTGGCCGACGCGCTGTCAGTGTAGAACATAAACACATCATCGCCGACAATCGCGATCCGCGAATAGGCTTCTCCCGGTTGGAGCACAGCGCGGAATTCAGCCAGATCGAGCGAACGCGGCGCAACAACGCGGTATTGCGGATACGCGCTAAGTTCTGCCTGTGTCTGGATTTGCGATTGTTCGAGTCGTTCGATCTGGTCCGCCAGTTCGCTGCGCTGCTGCTGCACTGCCGCCGTTTGCTGCGCCTTGCCCAGCGCTTCAAACCGGATCCGCAAGCGTTCGATATCGCGCCCGAGATCGGTTGCCTGCCGGAACAGCCGTGCGGCAACGTCCGAATTGGCACTGAGTTCGCGCGCCAGAACCGCCTGCGTCTCGGCCACGCCGGGCCGCATCAGCACTTGAGAGGCACGGAAGAACTGTTCCGCAGCTTGCGGGTTGCTGCCTGTCGTTTCCGCTAGCGTGCGGAAATAGGGATTGAGCTGGTTGGCAAAGCCGCTGATGGCATCGCGTTGCCCGACCGCGCGGTCGATGACGCCGCGATAGAGAATCAT
>JBATLU010000115.1:0-12236 GCA_049289475.1 Pontixanthobacter sp.
GGCGATGCAGGCGCTGCGCGACCGGCGCGCGCGCGTGTGTGTGGCCACTGATGTTGCCGCGCGCGGGATCGATTTGCCCACGCTCAGCCTGGTTATCCACGTTGAGGTTCCGCGCGATGCGGAGGCTTTGCAGCACCGTTCGGGCCGGACCGGCCGTGCTGGTAAAAAGGGTACTGCGGTAATTCTGGTGCCTTATCCGCGCCGCCGCCGGATCGAATCGATGCTGCGCGGGGCGAAGATCAACGCAGACTGGATCGGCGCACCAACTGCGCAGGACATCCGCGTTCAGGACCGCGAACGGCTGCTCGAAACATTGCTCGCGCCGGTCGAGGTTGACGACGAAGATCGCAATCTGGCGCAGCGTTTGATCGCCGAGCGTACGCCCGAAGATATCGCCGCGATGCTGGTGCAGGCGCACCGCGCCAAAATGCCCGAGCCCGAGGATTTGATCCCCAACACGCCCGAAGCGCGCAGGGATGCGCAGCAGGACAGCCACCGTCCCGGTTTTGAGGACACAGTGTGGTTCCGCATGGACATTGGCCGCAAGCACAATGCCGATCCGCGCTGGCTGTTGCCGCTGCTGTGCCGCCGCGGCCATATCACCCGCAACGAAGTGGGCGCGATCCGCATTGGCGGGGACGAGACTTTCTTCCAGGTGCCATCCAACATCGCGAACAAGTTCGAAGATGCCATCAAACGCACCGCATCATCCGAAGATGATGACCGTCCGGTGTTTATAGAACGCAGCGAAGGCGGCCCGCGCGAACAGGCGCGCCGCAACAGCAAGCCCGGCGGCGGCAAGCCCTATGGCAAAAAACCGCGTTCGGATAATGCCGGCGGCGGTGGCGGCTATCAGGGCAAACCCCGCGCCGATCGCGGCAATGACCGGGGGCCATCGGGTGATGGCGGTCCGGTTCGTCCGGGCAAATGGGACCGCAAGAAAGAAGGCGGCCCTGCTCGCGAAGGCAAAAAACCTGTCAAACAGCGCGGGCCACGGGTCGATTTCAAGCACCGCAAGGGCGGCCCGAAGAAAGCTGATTAGGCGCTAGCCCGCTCTAACCAGCGCCCACCGGCATATTGTCGATCAGCCGCGTCCCGCCAATTCTTGCTGCAACCAGCAGGCGAGCCGGGCGGCTGCCCAATTCGGTGAGCACTTGCAGGCTGCTCGCATCGGCCAGATCGGCATAATCGACCGAACTGAAGCCCGCGCCGAGCAAGGCATCCTCCAGCGCGGCGAGCGTGCGGGTGACATTCTGCCCGTCTTCGATCCGCGCAATCGCTTCGCGCATTTCGCGCGGCAAAGTGGCGGCGGCGGCGCGGTTCTCCGCATCCAGATAACGGTTGCGGCTGCTCATCGCGAGGCCATCCGCTTCGCGCACGGTCGGGATGCCGATTATTTCCCTGGCATAGGGACGGGTCAGATCGAGATCGCGCGCCATCGCGCGGATCACCGCCAATTGCTGCCAGTCTTTCTCGCCGAAGCAGGCGACATCGGGCAGTACTTGTTGGAACAATTTGCACACCACAATTGCCACACCGTCAAAATGTCCGGGCCGGTTGGCGCCGCAAAATCCCTCGCTTACTCCGCTTACGCTGATGCTGCTGGCGAACCCCTCGGGATACATTTCCTCGACCGTTGGTGCCCACAAGAGCGCAGTGCCTTCGCCTTCCAGCATGGCTGAATCCTCGGCCAATTGGCGCGGGTAGGCGTCCAGATCTTCATTCGGCCCGAATTGGGTGGGATTGACGAAGATCGACACGGCGACATGATCTGCCAGCTTCTTTGCTTCGCGAACCAGCGTCAGATGCCCTTCGTGCAGCGCGCCCATTGTCGGCACCAGCGCGATGGTCTTGCCGCCGGCGCGCAGCGCGTTAACGGCATTTCTCAACATTTCCAATTGGGTGACAGTTTGCACGGTATGGATGCCTCCGGTATCAAAGCGTGGTAGGTCTCTAGCGCTGCAACAGACCGCAAAACAACCTCAATACGGGAACTTTCACTTGGCCAACGCTCACCCCCACCGGATTACTTTCGCGAATGAGAAGGGCGGGACCGGAAAATCGACCACGGCAGTGCATGTCGCGGTCGCGCTGGCCTATCACGGTGCCAAAGTCGCTGCGATCGATCTCGATCCGCGCCAGCGCACGATGGACCGTTATTTCGAGAATCGGGCCGAAACCGCCACTCGCCGCAAGATCGACCTGCCATCCGCGCGTTGCGCAGTGTTTCGCGGCGAAACTATCGAGGAATTCGATGCCTTGGCGGCAGAAATGAGCGCAGGAATGGATTTCCTTATCGTCGACACTCCGGGCCGCGATGATCTGTTTGCCCGCCATGCCGCAACCGAGGCGGATACTTTGGTTACCCCGATGAATGACAGCTTCGTCGATTTCGATCTGATCGGGCAAGTCGATGCAGAGACCTTCAAGGTCCGCCGTCTGTCCTTCTACGCCGAACTGATCTGGGAAACACGCAAGGCGCGCGCGATGCAGCAGCGCAAGGAAATCGACTGGGTGGTTGTTCGCAACCGCAGCGGCCATACCGAAGCGCGCAATATGCAGCGGATCGAACGCGCGCTCAGCGAACTGTCCAAACGCGCTGGTTTCCGCGTGGTCAAGGGATTGTCTGAGCGGGTGATTTTCCGCGAATTGTTCCCATCGGGCTTTACACTGCTCGACAAGGGGCATCTGGGAGAGCTCGGCACCAGCCATCTGGTCGCGCGGCAGGAAATGCGCAGTTTGCTGGCCGGGCTCCATTTGCCGCAAGTGGTCAAACCCGAACCCTCGCTGGAGCTCGCCTGAACCATGACCAAGTTTCTTCTGATCGCGGCAGGCCTGTCTGTCCTGTGCAAATGGGCATTGGGTAAGTGGCCTTGGGATTACCTCAAGGGCCCCGCAACGCGCGGCCAGGCGGTGTTCAATGCCCGTAAATTGCTCGCGGTTTCGGCCACCGCCGACCGGAAGGAAATCGAGGCGGCGCACAGGCGGCTGGTGGCGATGGTCCATCCTGACAAGGGTGGTACCAATGCGCAGGTGCATGATGCCAATGATGCGCGCGATTTGTTGCTCGACGAGCTGCCCCATGAAGGTTCAAACCCGCAATGACCCACAGTTTCCACTCAACCGTACTGCGCGAATATGACATTCGCGGGATTATCGGAGAGACATTGGGACCGGATGATGCGCGTGCCATCGGGCGCGGTTTCGCCACTCTTTTACGCCGCGCTGACGGCTTGAAAGGCACAAAACCCAAGGTCGCCGTCGGTTATGACGGGCGGGTCAGCTCCCCTATGCTTGAACTGGCTTTGGTCGAAGGGCTCAATGCAAGTGGCTGCGACGCAGTACGGGTTGGGATGGGGCCGACCCCGATGTTGTACTACGCCGCAGCCTCAGCCGAAGAGGTGGATGGCGGCATTCAGATAACTGGCAGCCACAATCCCGCCAATTACAACGGCTTCAAAATGGTATTTCAGGGGCGCCCGTTCTTCGGCGAAGACATCGTGCGCATCGGGCGGATGGCCGAAGCAGGCGATTGGGATGATGGTGTCGGCAGCTTCGAGAGCCGCGACATCATGGACGAATATATCGAGCGCCTGCTCGCCCCGCTCGCTGCCTTCACCGGCGGAGAGCTCGACAGGCTCAGGGTCGGCTGGGACGCCGGCAATGGTGCTGCCGGTCCGGCGCTGGAATTGCTCGCTGCGCGTTTGCCGGGCGAACATCATCTGTTGTTTACTGAGGTCGATGGCAATTTCCCCAATCATCATCCTGATCCAACGGTAGAGGCCAATCTGGAAGACCTGCGCGCGCTCGTCGCCGAGAAGAAGCTCGATTTCGGAGTGGCTTTCGACGGCGATGGCGACCGGATTGGCGCGATTGACGGCGAAGGCCGCGTCATATGGGGCGATCAGCTGCTAATGATTTATGCCGAAGACCTCCTCGCAAGACTACCTAACGCGGTGATTATCGCCGATGTGAAGGCAAGCCGCGCATTGTTCGACCATGTTACGGCGCATGGCGGGAAGCCGGTTATGTGGAAGACCGGACACAGTCTGATTAAGTCCAAAATGAAGGAAACCAATTCGCCATTGGCCGGCGAAATGAGCGGCCATGTGTTTTTCGCCGATGAATATTACGGCTATGACGATGCGCTCTATGCCGGGGTCCGGCTGATCACGGCCTCGGCCAATTTGGGCAAATCGGTCACCCAATTGCGGAGCGATATGCCGCAAATGATCAATACGCCCGAAATGCGCTTTCAAGTGGACGAGAGCCGCAAATTTGCCGCGATTGAAGAAGTGGCCGCGCGGATCGCCGCAAGCGATGCAGTGGCCGATACGACCGACGGCGTTCGCGTGACCAATAATGATGGCTGGTGGCTGCTGCGTGCATCGAACACGCAGGATGTTTTGGTTGCCCGCGCCGAGAGCGAGAGCGAGGATGGTCTTGCACGGCTGCTGGCGCAGATTGACGAACAGCTTACCTTGTCAGGGCTTGAGCGGGGCGAAAACGCCGCGCATTGAAACACCACTATCTGGAGGAATATCTGAAATGGGTCGCAAGGCAATTGTTACGCTGGTGGCAGGATTGTTGTTCGCTGTCCAACCCGCTGCGGCGCAAACGCAGAATGAGGACGGCGCATTCGCTGCGCTGTCGCAAATGTTCAAGGTGGAACCTCTGACAGCAGAGCAAGAGGCCCGTCTGCCGCTGGCGCAGGACATCATAAGCAAGATGATTCCGCCCGGCTCGCTGCGCGATATGATGGGGCCGATGTTCGACAATTTCCTCAATCCACTGATGCAAATGGAGGCCGAAACATCCTCGCCGAAGGTGTCTGAAAAGCTCGGACTCGAATCCTCCGATCTTGCACTCAGCGGCGAAGAGGAAGCGGAAATTGCCGCAATGTTCGACCCATCATGGAAGATCCGCAAGCAGCGCGAAGCTGCAATTTTCCCCCAATTGATGGCCGATATGATGTCGGGAATGGAGCCGACCATGCGAAAAGCCATGGCGGAGACTTACGCGGTGCATTTCAATCAAACCGAGCTTACCGATATCAAGGGATTTTTCGCCACCGAGAGCGGCGCCAGCTTTGCCCGCAAATCCTTCACCATGGCCAGCGATCCGCGCATTATGGCCGCCAGCATGGAATCTCTTCCTGCAATGATGCAAATTTTCGGTGCGATGGAACAGAAAATGGCCGAGGCGACCGCCGACCTTGCCACGCCGCGCAGCTTTGCCGAACTGACCGATCAAGAGCGCGCGCGGATTTCCGAATTGACCGGTTATGAGGTCGAAGATCTGCAGGCATGGACCGAGGTCCCCGTCGAGTTTGACAATGCGGCAGAGGCAGCGGCTGAAGAAGCTGCTGCAGCCGCCGTTGACGCAGCATCGAACGCAGTCGCGCAATAAGATCGCGATCCGACCTCAGCGCACGGTGTTTACTGCGTCTGTGATCATCCGGCCCGCGAGTTCCTTAGCGATTTTCGCGGCAACCATCGCCGACATGCCATTGATATCGCGCGCAGGGTTCAGTTCGACAATATCCGCGCCGACGATGGTTCCGGGGACTGTCTGGATCACTTCCATAATCTGGCGCGTTGTCAGTCCGCCCGGTTCATGATGCGACACACCCGGCGCATAGGCGGGATCGAGCGCGTCGAGATCGACCGAGATATACACCGGACCATCGAAATGGATCGATGACAGGCGCGAAAGATCGCGCATCTCGTGTTGTTCTACGCCAAAGCGCGCAGTCTGTTCGCGTTGGTGATCATTCAGAGTGCGGATGCCGATTTGGACTAGTCGCACGATCTGCCCGCTCTCCATCAGCCGCGCAAAGGTGCTGGCATGGCTGAAGCTATTACCTTCGAAATTCTCATAGAGATCGGGATGGGCATCGAAATGGAGGATGTTCAGCGGTTGGTAAAAGCGCGTGTGCGCCATCACCACCGGAAAGGAGATCGAATGATCGCCGCCGATCGACAGCAGCCTGCAGCCGGTTTCCAGCTGCGAAGTTACCGCTGTGTAGATGGCATCATAGGCTGCCTGTCCCGCCAGCCCAGCCAGTGCGACTTCCCCGACTTCGGTGAAGAGTTCGGGACTGCCAAGATCATGCCCGAGCTCGCTGAACATATTGGCGGATTCGCTGCGCACCGCCCGGGCAATCGCTTCGGGTGCGGCGGCTGCGCCGCGTAGATAGCTTGAGTTGAGGTCGTGTGGGATACCCAGCATGCGGATGGTCAAAAGCGTTCCCTTCAGCGGTTCTTGCAGCACACTATCTTTGCGCTGATACTGGTAATTCCGACTAGTCCTTTAACGCACCGGCAAAATATGCTCCACCCCGCGTGATGACCGCCACCCTCCCAACAGAGATCGAACATTGGTTTGTTGCGCGCGGGTGGCGCGTCCGCGATCACCAACGCGCGATGTTTGCAGCGGCGCAAGCGGGCAAGCATGCGATGCTGGTCGCTGATACGGGCGCGGGTAAGACCTTGGCGGGGTTCATCCCGACGCTCGCCGATTTTTGCCCGAGCAGGTTGGGTAATGCCGGTCCGCCAGAGGGGCTGCATACGCTTTATGTCTCGCCGCTGAAAGCACTGGCGCATGATGTGCAGCGCAATTTGGTTGCTCCGGCTGAGGAAATGGGCCTGCCCTTGCGGATAGAAACGCGCAGCGGCGACACGCCGTCCGATCGCAAGAAGCGCCAGCGGGCCAAGCCGCCGCACATTCTGCTGACGACTCCCGAATCGCTGTCTTTGCTGTTGTCCTATCCCGACGCGAACACGATGTTTGCTGGCCTAAAGCGCATCATCATAGATGAGGTGCACGCCTTCGCTACGGGTAAGCGAGGCGATTTGCTTGCTTTGGCGTTGTCGCGTTTGCAGGCGATTGCGCCCGATATGCAGCGTGCTGCGCTTTCTGCGACGGTCGCCAGTCCTGAAAGCTACCGGCAATGGCTCGCCCCGTGGGGTGATCTTGATCAGGTGGCGCTGGTGGAGGGTGAGAATGGCGCCGAGCCGGAGGTCGAGATACTCCTCCCCGAGGAAGAGCGGGTTCCCTGGGGCGGGCATGCAGCGACGTGGGCGATCCCGCAGCTCTATCGGCAAATTAAGGCGAACAAGACGACGCTGATCTTCACCAACACCCGTTTCCTAGCGGAGTACATCTTCCAGAATCTGTGGGATGCGAATGACGAACGCCTGCCGATCGGCATTCATCACGGCTCGCTCAGCCGCGAGGCGCGGCGCAAGGTCGAAGGGGCTATGGCGCGGGGTGAGTTGCGTGCTTTGGTTGCGACCGCCAGTCTCGATCTGGGGCTCGATTGGGGTAATATTGATCTGGTGGTGCAGATGGGCGCGCCCAAGGGTTCCTCGCGGCTGCTGCAGCGCATCGGGAGGGCCAATCACCGGCTTGATCAGCCGAGTCGTGCTCTGCTTGTTCCGGGAAACCGCTTCGAGTTCCTCGAAGCAACCGCAGCCAAGGACGCGGTTGAAGAGGGGCAGCGTGACGGCGAGGATTTCCGCGATGGCGGGATGGATGTGTTGGCGCAGCATGTGATGGCCTGCGCCTGCTGCGGCCCGTTTCATGAAGATGATTTGCTGGCGGAGGTGCGGTCCTCGCTTGCCTATGCCTGGGTCGATGCGGTGATTTTGCAGCGGGTGCTGGGTTTTGTCGCGACCGGCGGCTACGCGCTACGGGCCTATGACCGGTTCAAGCGGATTGTCCGTTTGAAGGATGGCACGTGGCGGTTGACCCACCCCGAACATGCCGCGCGGCATCGTCTCAATGCTGGAATCATCATCGACAGCGAGATGCTGACAGTGCGGTTCAAGAACGGCCGTGCGCTTGGGCGGGTGGAGGAGAATTTCGGCGCCGCTCTCTCTGCTGGTGACACGTTCTTTTTCGCTGGCACCAGTCTGGAAGTGGTCGAGATCAAAGACATGGATCTGTTTGTCCGTGCCTCGGCAAAGGCGGCGATGATCCCCTCCTACGGAGGGGCGCGCATGCCGCTTTCGACCCATCTGGCGCAGCGGGTGCGCGCTTTGCTCGATGACCGCTCGGGCTGGGGTCGGTTCCCTGATGATGTGCGCGAATGGCTGGAGATGCAAGACTACCGCAGCGAATTGCCGGCACCGGGGCAGCTGTTGGTCGAGAGTTTCCCCCATGCGAAACGGCACTATACCGTCTATTATACGTTTGAGGGGTGGAATGCGAACCAGTCGCTCGGCATGCTGATTACCCGGCGGATGGAAGATCGCGGGCTGCAACCTGGCGGGTTCGTGGCCAATGATTATTCGCTGGGTGTATGGGGCCTAAAGCCCGTGACTGACCCTGCGCCGCTGCTTTCACCTGACATTCTTGAGGATGAGTTTTCCGCTTGGGTGCAAGATTCGCATCTTCTGCGGCGCGCATTCCGCGAGGTGGCGGTGATTTCGGGCCTCGTCGAGCGACAGCATCCGGGCAGGCGCAAGTCAGGCAAGCAAGTCACCTTCTCGACCGATCTCATCTATGATGTGCTCCGCAAACATGAACCGGGGCACGTGTTGCTTGAGGCAGCCTGGGCCGATGCGCGGGCGCGGATGACCGATGTCGGTCGGTTGGCCGATCTGCTCGAGCATTCCGCCGAGCGCATCCGTCATGTTACTCTGGAGCGGGTGAGTCCGCTGGCGGTTCCGGTGTTGGTAATGATCGGGCGTGAAAGTGTGCCCGATGGCGCGATTGATGACCAGTTGCTGCTCGAAGCGGAGAGTTTGGCTGGGATCGCCATGTCAGCCGGGCCTGACGGGCGAGACCTTGCCGTGCTTGGTTAGGTCCTGGAACCGTTTGGCGCGATTTATTCGTCCCGATTGGTGTCGAGTGCGCGATATTTGTCGTTTCCGACAAAGCCGAATTTGCCAACGCCGCTGGCTTTGATCGTTTTTAGCGTGCGCGCGGCGGCGGCATAGCTGGCTTGGGCG
The DNA here is from genome assembly GCA_049289475.1 of Pontixanthobacter sp. GTDB lineage: Bacteria > Pseudomonadota > Alphaproteobacteria > Sphingomonadales > Sphingomonadaceae > Pontixanthobacter. The sequence continues at coordinate 8,958 of JBATLU010000115.1, forward strand.
CTGGGTTCGAATTGCAGTTCAGGTTCAACCGGCATGTCCCGCGTCTCCGCCAGGAGTGCGCGCATCTGGCGCTCATTTATTGCGGTGCCGTTCCACAGCAGCTGGTCCGAGCCATCGATGACAATCTTGTTTTTCACACTGTCGGGCGGCGGAACATCTATTCCCTCGACGCCGGGCAGATCAATATCGACCGAGTGGGTCGCGACGGGGATGGTGATGATGAACATCACCAGTAACACCAGAAGAACGTCGATTAGCGGGGTGGTGTTGAGGTCCCCCATCGGCGGCGTTTCATGCGGGTTAAGTGCGTATGCCAACTGTCCCTCCGTATTATGTCATGGTATATCATATATAGGTTGTATTCAATGGCAAGTGTGAAATTGTGGATGGGGGTGTGGGCGATTTGCCGTCGATGTTGGTGATGCGCAAGGCAATCAAGCCGCCATCTGGGCAGCTTAGGTTGTGTTTTGTGGCTGTGATTTGTAGCTTTAGGCTGTACTTTGGCTCGGCGGCGACTGCGAACGATTGTAGCCCATGCCATATAATTCGCGGTAGAATGACTGCGTGGCAATTCGGTCTGAGCAAAAGAAAAGGGGGCGGATTGCTCCACCCCCTGATCAGATTTTCTCACTAAATCCGGATTACTGGGCGCTAGCCGCTTTGCCGAATTCACGATATTTGTCGTTGCCGACAAAACCGAATTTGTTCACACCCGAGACCTTGATGATATCGAGCACGCGGGCCGAAAGATCATAGCTGGCCGAACCTTCGGGTTCGAACTGCAGCTCGGGTTCTGGCACGATTGACTTGGTAACTTCGAGATTGCGGACCAATTCGCTCATATCTTTCTGTTCACCATTCCACAAAATTGCACCTTCGGTCGTGAGCACGATCTTGTTCTTGATCGGATCAATCTCGTTGTCCTTCGGTGGTTCCGGGTTGGGTGACGGAAGATCGATATCGATCGAATGGGTCGCCACTGGAATGGTGATGATGAACATGATGAGGAGAACGAGCATGACGTCGATAAGCGGCGTCGTGTTCATTTCCATCATCGGCTCGCCATCGTCCCTGCCGCCTGACATTGCCATTTTGGTTTACTCCTAATCTAGTTTCGGTCCGAACCTGGAACCCAAACGGCTTAGCCGTTTGGATCAACCGGGTTGGAGATAAAGCCAACGGTCGGATAGCCAGCTGCCTGAACGTTGTAGATCGTTCCTGCAACGCAGCGCCAAGGCGCATCTTTGTCACCACGAATATGGACCTGAGGGATTAGTTCAGGATCAGACATAATGGCTTCTACACCGCCTGCACGCTTCACGATGATGTCGAGACGTTCGAACGCCTTGTCATACAATTCACGTGCGTCGACAGCCGTTGTGTTGTTAAAATACACCCGGCACTCACCTTCTCGTGTGGCGCCTTCGAAGCCCGGCTCACCCGCACTACGTCCGCTAGCGTCAGTTGTACTGACCGTAAGCAGAAGGTTTTCAACCTTGTCCTTCGATTCCTGAGTTTCAAGAATCGGTATGTGGAGCTTGTCGATGGTCTGGATTGCGACCGGTACAGCGATCAGGAAGATGATCAGAAGAACCAACATCACGTCGACCAGCGGCGTAGTGTTGATGTCTGACATCGGCCTTTCTTCGCCGCCGCCTCCCATGGAAATTGCCATTGCTAAATCCTATCCTGAATAAATGTTTCTTCGGAATACCGGGGGAGCAGCGGCGCCGCTCCCCGATATCCTATCAGGCCTTGGGCTTAGCTGCAGGAGCCGCTGCGGCTGGCTTTGCAGCAGACTGGGTCGGACGAGCAGCTTGTACGGCTGGCTTAACAGCGCCGTTCGAGCTGAGGTTCGCGAGCAGATCGGTCGAGAAGCCTGCGAGCATTCCGGCCAGACGCTTGTTACGGGCAGAAAGCCAGTTGTAAGCAAGCACCGCAGGCACAGCCACAAGCAGACCAATCGCGGTCATGATCAGCGCTTCACCAACCGGACCAGCGACCTTGTCGATCGATGCCGAACCGGCGAGGCCGATGTTGATCAGAGCGCGGTAGATACCGATAACGGTACCGAGCAGACCAACGAATGGCGAGGTTGCACCAACCGACGCGAGGAAGGCGAGGCCGCCTGCGAGCTTGGCGTTGATCGCGGCTTCTGAACGAGCCAGTGAACCGTGGAGCCAATCATGGGCTTCGGTCTGGTCGGTCATTTTGCCGTGCTGCTCATCAGCAGCAAGAGCATCGTCAACCAGCTGGCGCCATGCGCTGTTCTTTTCGAGCTTGCCAGCGCCTTCCTTGAGCGAATTGGCGCGCCAGAATGGGCCGCGAACTTCGTTGTATTGTTTGAAGATCTTGTTCTGCTCGAGCAGCTTGCTGATCAGGATGTAGAACGAACCGACCGACATAATGACCAGAACGGACAGGATCGAGATAGCGATCACGCCGCCCTGCTGCATGGCTTCTACGAAGCCGAATTTATTCACCGGTGCAGCGTCAGATGCTGCGGTAAGAAGTTGGGTAATCATTGCGAGTTTCCTCTCAGAAAGAAGCGAATATAAAAAAGCGGATTGGAACTTACTGCCCTTCTCAGGGCAGCATGCCCATTATTTCGGTATCTCCCAGCGAACCGCGCTGGACCACGTGCCGGCCACATCATTCCCGTCACCATTGGTGGCAGGATTGAATTTGCCCCGCCGGCTGATGAGTTTGCATGTAGTTTCGTCGAGATCACTATGGCCGCTGGAGCCTGTAACTGTGCAGTTTGCGACTTTGCCATCGGCACCCACGTTGACGCGGAACCGAGTGACGCCTTCGCGCTCTTCACGAAGCGCACGCGACGGATAGTCACGCGGGCTAGCCCAGCCGCCCGGATTACCGCGAGGAGTTGGATCCTTCGGGGTAAATTTCGGCGGCGGAGGTGGCGGTGGCGGCGGAACGGGAACCGGAGCCGGTTTCGGCGCAGGCTTCAGATCAACAACCCTGTCGTCACGCGGCTTGTCTTCAGTCTTGAACTGCGCAGGAGGCGCAATGCTGATGGCTGAAGGCGGAACCGTAGGTGGTGGAGATACCGGCACTTCGTCCGGCGGAGGTGGAGGTGGTTCTTCCTCTGGTTCGGGTTCTGGCTCGTCAATATCAACTGTGGTCACGCGCTCAACCGCTTTCTGAATTGCCTCATAGGCAAGTCCGGTTACGAGCACATATCCCAGTCCGATATGGATCAGAGCCACGATGATCAGGGCAATAATCCGATTACTGCTCATCTGTTGGTCAGCGTAGGCC
>JBATLU010000116.1:0-7937 GCA_049289475.1 Pontixanthobacter sp.
CTTCTAATCGGTCATTCGATTGAACCGGCTTGGCGCGTATTGGCTGCTCGCCTGGACGAGCGTGGCCTCTGGCTTGCGAGCGGCTTAAGCCTCGCTTCTTTCCCCGCGCTATGCGGCGGGCGTATTCTGCTTTGTAATCGCGTTGACGAGCCATGTTGCATTCCTGTCCGTTGATTCGGACAGGTGCAAAATGACCAGTTTGGAAACGCCTAAGCTATAGAATCAAATGGCAAAATCATTGTTGCCAGTTTCTGCTAATTCTTGCCGATACTGTTTTAGATGATCCTGCAATTTTCTGACCGATGGAGTTGAAGTGTCCCAATCCTTTTGCGGGAATTGCTTTTGAAATTCGGTGTCGAAATCCTTGTGCAGCTTAGCTGCCGACTTGCTGCGATTGCTTTCAATCTGGAAAAGGACATTCAAAACCTTTTTTGCTTTCCCATAGGTTGGAGGTCGGCCAATTTTTCCTAATCCGGTCGATGCTGGACTCGACTCGCTCGCCTGAGGATTGCTGATGGGACGAACCCTAATCCTTTCATACTCAAATCCTGACACTGAGACCGTATTCTGTTCAGCAAGTTCCACATCAGGGTGCGGTTCAAAAACATGACTTGGAATTTTGACAGGTCCGGCAATGACGGTGGGTTTAGTTTGAAAACCAAAGGCCTCAAATTCGTTTAATTCAACCTTCGCAAATATGTCTGCGTACATGAGCAATTTATATGTGAGGATTGCGCCCTCACTGTAGGCATCGCGGAATTTTGAAAGTTGGTATGGGTCGGCAAAACGAATGAGTGCTTGGCTCAATTCAACTCCTTTTTCCCAATTTTCTAAGTCCGTCATACTATTCCCAAAATTAGACAATTCTAATGTAATTCAAGCTTCTTTTGATGCTTAATCTAATGGTTTCAATAACCCAAATTTGCTATGATTTAGTATGCTTGAAACATCAAATTTTGAAAGTGATTTTGCTTCTAGTGAATGGGCCAAACGCTCAGAATATTGGATTGCAGAAAGCGCAAAGCCAAAGCGCAAAAGGCGAGTGCGCGAACGCAATTCAAATCCATTGATATTAGCCGGACACGGAACATCATTGCGAGTTGAAAAAGGCACATTGCTAATCAAGCAAGGCTTTACCCATTATCCGCAAAAGGCAGAGCAATTCCGCTTTTTCAAAGGTGATTTGGAATTGCCGCGAATGATCATCCTATTGGATGGAAGTGGCACAATATCCTTTGAAGTTCTCAATTGGCTTGGCGCTCAAGGTGTCGCTTTGGCGCGGATCAAATGGGACGGATCAACCGCCATTTTTGCCAGTGGTGCGGGCTTTGTCGCCAATGCGGAAAAGCTGCGCTGGCAATTCGAATTGCAATCCAATGAGGTAAAGCGATTGGAGTTTGCTAAGGACTTATTGAGCCGCAAATTTGTCAATTGCCTAGCTACGTTAGAAGCGCAATTTGAATCCTCAACTAAGCGGGAAAAAGCAACTGCTAAGGCTCAATGGGCAATTGCCGAATTGGAACGAAGCCGCTTTTGCGAAATGCAAGATTTGCGCGGAATTGAGGGCCAAGTTGCAGCCGCATATTTTACGGTTTGGACTGAAATTCAAATGCAGTGGAAAGCGGAGGGCCGCTATCCTATTCCTGATAATTGGTGTAGCTATCGTTCACGCAGTTCGATTTTGACAGGCAAGAAATCACGCAACTGGAAAGCGTCTCACCCTATCAATGCAATGGCCAACTATGCTTATGCAGTCAGAGTTGCTCAATTGCAGATAGAGGCTGTAGCCAATGGCTATGACCCTTACTCTGGTATCATGCATCATTCGCGGCCTGACTTTCCAGCCTATGCTTATGATTTAGTTGAACCTGAGCGACCCAAGGTCGATGCGATGATACTAGAGTTTGTGCAACGGCACACATTTACAGGCGCGGATTTTGTAATCCGAACGGATGGAGTTTGTCGGTTGTCGCCGCAGTTGGCAGGTGTAGTATCAAGTCTGGTTCTATGAGAGGTTTAAATTAGAAATCATGACAGGTAAAATTTCTAAATCAGATGACAATTTGAACTTGCCAAAAACACCGGCTAGCGGCCCCTTGTTTGCATCTGGATTGTGGGTCCTTCTAGCTATAGCGAGCATAACCACTGTTGGTGTCATTGGGGTTGGTTACTACAATTCTGCTGAGTTTTCGGCGTTAGGCGCATGGGGGGATTTCACGGGAGGCCTTCTAAATCCAATCCTTACCTTTATAACTTTTCTAGCACTGATCCTGACACTTTGGCTTCAAAGGCAGGAGTTGAGTTTGACTAGGGACGAAATGGTCCGGTCTGCGAATGCGTTAGATCGTCAAGCGAACACCTTAAAGCACCAGTCGTTCGAAAAAACGTTTTTTGAAATGCTCAGTCTCCATAATGCGATTGTAGAGGCAATTGATTTGGTGAACCCCGACAATGGGAACGTGACAAAGGGGCGAGACGCTTTCAATGTTTTCTATAACAGGTTTACGAAAATATTTCGTGACAAGGTTGAAACCAACAAAGAAAACGGTGGGGGTTATTCTGAGTTAGAAACAGCTCAGCTAGCTTACTTTCTATTCTGGAAAGATGCCAAAACAGAGCTCAGTCACTATTTCAGGTTTCTCTATAACTTTTTTAGATTTATCGAGCAGAGTGAAGTTGACGATGAATTTTACCCAAAGCTATTGCGCTCTCAGATATCTGATCAGGAGTTATTAGTCTTATTTTACAATAATATATCTGAGCAGGGTAACTCATTTGCGAAGTATGCAGACATTTATGAGCTCTTCGACAACCTCCCAGTCGAGCGATTGCTTTCTAAGGACCATGCCGGCTTTGCGAGCAAAAAGGCTTACGGAAACAATGCAATGGATTTTCATCCTCGCTTGGGACTTCCGTAGACAGCAATGTAACGTATCAACGCGTGGTCAAATGTTGGCATTATTGCAGCTATCACTATACCCCCCCATGGGGAGGGGAGCCTCTCGCTCACCATGGCAATCCCCGATCACCCCTGGACCAAAGCGACCAAGGATGCCGCCGCCGTTCGGATTGCCATGACTGTGGCACAGCGCGGCGCGGCGGAGGGCAGCTTGCGGGAAGTCACCAGCGAAGCGAAACTGGATAGCGACACGCCTGAAATTGCGCTGGCCGATGTGAACGGGCGGGTTAATGCGAATTTGACGGTGGGGGCGAGTGCGAGCGAGGCAAGAACTTTGCTGGCCAACGAGGGCTTGTCATCACGCGGCGTAATGCTTTTTGGGTCTGGGTTCATCGTCAAGAAATTTCAATTAATGGACCTTGGACTAGAGACACGGGCTGATGCAAATCAATTACTTCGCCCATATTTAAATGGCCGCGACTTGCTCCAGCGCCCGCGAGGCGCGTGGGTGATCGACGCATTTGGCAAGACGGAGTCAGAACTTCGTCAGGGTTTTCCCGAAATTTACGAGCATTTGTTGCGTACTGTGAAGCCGCAACGTGACAAAAATCGGGACAAGACAATAAGTAAAAATTGGTGGCTTTTTGGGCGCCCAAGATCTGAAATCAGGCCCGCGCTTGAGAACCAACGACGCTACATTGCAACGGTCGAAACAGCAAAACACCGAGTTTTCGAATTTCTCGATCAAAGAATACTGCCGGATAATAAGATTCTACTGATTGCTTGTTCCGACTCCTTATCCCTTGGTATCTGCCAGTCGATTATTCATCTGCAATGGACGTATGCCAATTGCGGACTAATAGGGATGGCGAGTTTTGAAAAAGGTCACGTTTACGTAAAATCCAAATGCTTCGATCCTTTCCCCTTTCCCGATGCCACCGAAACGCAGCGCGCCGCCATCGCAGACATCGCCGAAGAATTGGACGAAACCCGCAAGCTGGCGATTGCCGAGACGGACAAGCTGACCATGACCGAGCTGTATAATCTGCGCGAAAAACTCCGCAGCGGCGAGCCTTTGTCAGACAAGGACCAGCGCCGCGCCACGGCCGCCCGCGCAGGGATTGTAAACCGGCTGCACGAACAATTGGATCAGGCCGTGGCCGATGCATATGGCTGGGGCGCGGAATGGGCGGCGGGATCGCTTGGCCCGTCCGAAATTGTCGCGCGGCTGGTGGCACTCAATCACGAACGTGCAGAAGAAGAAAAGCAGGGCAAAATCCGCTGGCTGCGTCCCGACTACCAAATCCCCCGCTTTGCGCCCGACCGGAAGTAATCTGCCCAACCATGCCCATCTCCATCTCCGCCAAATTCGCCTTTGAAACCTCCGGGCCGACCGACGTTCTTCTCCAGTTCGAGGCAGCGGCGATACCCGAGCAGCGGATTACTGCCTCTCGCACCATTTTGTCCGATGCGGCGCATTGTGCGCGGGTGGCGGCGGAGGACGGGATCGGGGAGCGGATCTGGCTCGACAGCAATGGCCGGTTCGATGTCGAATATTCGGCCACGGTGGAGCTGGAGCGGATGCTCAGCCCGATCAGCAGCCTGAGCCGGATTGATCCGCATGATCTGCCGGGCGAGGCGGTCAAATATCTGTTCGATTCGCGCTATTGCCAAGCGGACCGGTTGCAGAGCTTTGTCCATGATGAATTTGGCGGTCTGACCGGCGGCGAGCGGGTGATGGCGATGCATGGCTGGATCGCCGAGCATTTCACCTATGCGCCGGGTATTTCGGACGCGAAGACCACCGCAATTGACAGCTTTATCGAACGGCGCGGGGTGTGCCGCGATTACGCCCATGTGATGGTCACCTTTGCCCGTGCGAGCGGGATTCCCGCCCGCTTCGTCAGCTGCTTCGCCCCGCAAGTGACCCCGCAGGATTTCCACGCGGTCGCCGAAGTGTTTCTGAGCGATCCGACCACACCAGACGGCGGTGCGCCGGGCGGTGCCCCGGGCGGCGCGTGGTATCTGATCGACGCGACCAATATGGCCAATGCCTGCGACATCGTGAAAATCGGCGTCGGCCGCGATGCCGCCGATGTCAGCTTTATGACCAGTTTCGGCGCGAGCGAGTTCCTGTTCAGCGAAGTAAGCGTAACCAGCGACTAGGCGATGAATACATATGCGCCCTGCGGTTGCGGGGTGCACAGCGGCGCGGGCAATGCTAGGCTGCGTGTCATACGTGTAACCGGAGATATGCGCGCATGAGTTTTACCGCTGACAGGCTGTTATTGTTCGGGGCGACCGGCGACCTTTCGCAGCGGATGTTGCTGCCCTCGCTCTGCGCATTGCACGCTGACGGGCTGATAGCGGATGATGTAAAGATCATCGGCACCGCTCGCAGCGAAATGAGCGACGGTGAATTCCGCAGCTTCGCCCGCGAGGCGCTGGAGAAGTTCATGCCCGCTGACCGGCGCGGAGGAATGGCCGATTTCCTCAACCGGCTAAGCTATCAGACACTCGATGCGACTACGCTCGAGGGGTTCACAGATCTGGCAGTGAAAGTGGGCGAACCCAAGCGCGGCCTCGCGATTTTCCTGTCCACCGCACCGAGCCTGTTCGAACCGACGATCAAGGGTCTGCAGCATGCGGGGCTGGACGGGCCGAATGTGCGGATGTGCCTTGAAAAGCCGCTCGGCACCGATCTTGCCAGCAGCCGCGAGATCAACGACGCGGTCGCCAGCGCCTTTCCCGAAGACCGGATTTTCCGGATCGACCATTATCTGGGCAAGGAAACGGTGCAGAATTTGCTCGCCTTGCGCTTTGCCAACATCATGTTCGAACCTTTGTGGAATGCCGCGCATATCGACCATGTGCAGATCACCGTGTCGGAAACGGTCGGGCTGGAAGGCCGCGTCGCGTTTTATGACGATGCCGGCGCAATCCGCGATATGGTGCAGAACCATATGCTGCAATTGCTCGCGCTGGTGGCGATGGAACCGCCGGGGCAATTCGACGCGACCGCTGTGCGCGACGAGAAGGTCAAAGTGCTGCGGTCCTTGCGCACAGTGGCAGAAGGAGAGACCGTAACCGGCCAATACCGCGCTGGCGCGATCAGCGGGCAAGCCGTTCCGGGATATGACGAGGAATTGGGCAAACCGTCGGACACCGAAACCTTCGTCGCGATCAAGGGTCATGTGGATAATTGGCGGTGGAAAGGCGTGCCGTTCTACCTGCGCACCGGCAAACGTCTGCCGCAGCGCCGCACCGAAATCGTCATCCAGTTCCGCTGCGTGCCGCACTCGATCTTCGCCGAAAAAGGCGCCAAGATGGCCGCCAACCGGCTGGTGATCGGGATCCAGCCGGAAGAGAATATCTCGCTCAATCTGATGGCGAAAGTGCCCGGGCTTGACCGCGAGGGAATCCGTCTGCGCTCGGTCCCGCTCGATATTGCCATGCCCGATGCCTTTGTCGGCACGCATAAACGGATTGCCTATGAGCGGCTGCTGCTCGATCTGATCGAGGGCGACCAGACCTTGTTCGTGCGGCGTGACGAGGTCGAAGCGCAGTGGGAATGGATCGACGCGATCCGCGCCGGTTGGACCGCGCAAGGCTTAACTCCCAAGACCTACACCGCCGGAAGCTGGGGGCCGAGCGCCGCGATTGCGCTGGCCGAACGCGACGGAGTGACCTGGAATGAGTAAACTTCACGACACACTCCACCGCGTCACGCAGCGGGTGATCGACAATTCGCGGGCCAGCCGCGCGGCCTATCTCGAGCTGATTGCGCGTGAGGCCGACAACCAGCCAGACCGCAATTCGGTGTCCTGTTCCAACCTCGCGCATGCCTATGCGGGCGCGGAGGACGACCAGAAAGCGCTGATGGCGCATCGCGGACCCAATATCGGGATCGTCACCAGCTACAACGATATGCTGTCGGCGCATCAGCCCTATGGCAGATACCCCGAGCGGCTGAAGATCTACGCCCGCGAAGTCGGAGCAACCGCGCAGGTTGCGGGCGCAACACCGGCGATGTGCGACGGGGTGACGCAGGGCGAGACGGGCATGGAATTGTCGCTGTTCAGCCGCGACGTGATCGCGCTCAGCACCGGCGTCGCGCTCAGCCATGCGATGTATGACGGCGCGCTGATGCTGGGCATTTGCGACAAGATTGTTCCCGGCCTGCTGATCGGCGCGCTGCGTTTCGGCCATTTACCCGCAATTTTCGTGCCCAGCGGCCCAATGCCAAGCGGTATTTCCAACAAGCAAAAGCAAGAAACCCGCCAGCTCTTTGCAGAGGGCAAAGTCGGCCGTGCAGAATTGCTCGCGAGCGAACTGGGCAGTTACCATTCGCCCGGCACTTGCACATTTTACGGCACCGCCAATTCCAACCAGATGATGATGGAAATGATGGGCCTGCATATTCCGGGTGCGGCCTTTGTCCAGCCGGGCACCAAGCTACGGCAAGCGCTCGACCGGGAGGCGGTTCACCGCGTCGCAGCGATTGGTATGGGTAGCAATGATTACCGCCCACTGGGCCGCTGCGTCGATGAAAAGGCGATTATCAACGCCGCTGTGGGCCTGCTCGCGACCGGCGGTTCGACCAACCACGCAATCCACATTCCGGCGATGGCGCGCGCGGCGGGCGTCCAGTTCGACTGGAACGATCTGTCTGAACTGTCTCACGCCGTCCCGCTGATGGCAAAGGTCTATCCCAATGGTTCGGGCGATGTGAACCATTTCCACGATGCGGGCGGCATGGGCTATATTATTCAGGAATTGCTCGCGGCCGGTCTGGCGCACCAGGATGTGCTGACTGTGGGTGACAGCGACCTTGCGCGCTATGCCGAGGAGCCCGGTCTCGAGGGTGACGCACTCACTTGGCGCGAAGTCGGGCCAAGCGGAGACGAAGAGATGCTGCGCCCGCCGAGCAACCCGTTCCACAAGGATGGCGGCATGACCTTGGTCGAGGGAAATCTTGGCCGAGCCTGTTTCAAAACCAGTGCGGTGTCGGAAGCACGCTACACAATCGAGGCCCCGT
>JBATLU010000117.1:0-2275 GCA_049289475.1 Pontixanthobacter sp.
GACCAGAACTGCGGAACGCACTCACCCGCGTGCCACCGTCGATCACCGGCATTGGCGCAAGGCGCGCGCGTGATTTCGCATCGGCGCCAATATCGAAGAATTTTGGTTTCTCGTTCCAAATGGCCGCAGCAATTGTCGTGCTATCTGCCCCGTTCAGGTAAGCGTTGATGGCATAAGCACCCTTGCGACCTGCTCCAACGCCCTCCACCACCGTTGCTGCACCCGTCGCGCAGTCGCCTCCGGCGAACACGCCGGGCACATTGGTCATCATCGTTTCTTCATCGATGACAATGTGGCCCCATTTGTTGATGTCCAGATGGCTTTCGTTGAGTGACCGGCCCTCGACGTCCTGCCCGATCGCCATCAGAATGGTGTCGGCGGGCGTGAAATAATCAGAACCTTCGATCGGTACAGGGCGGCGGCGACCGCTGGCATCGGGCTCGCCAAGCTGCATGCGCTGCGCGAGGATGCCAATCGCATTACCGTTCTCGACCACCACGGAATGCGGTGCGGCAAGAAAATCAAATTTGACGCCTTCGACTTCGCATTCGTGGACTTCATGCGCGGCGGCCGTCATTTCGTTTTTGGTGCGCCTATACATCATGGTGACGTCGCTGGCGCCCTCGCGCAGCGCCGTGCGTACGGCATCGGCAGCTGTAAACCCGCCGCCAACGACGACGATACGCTGGCCCAGATCAACGCGCTCGCCCCAATTAACGCGAGCGAGGAATTTCACCGCCGAAAGCACACCAGGTGCATTCTCTCCCGGAATGCCCGCCGCCTTGCCGACCATGGCCCCGAATGAAAGAAAAATGGCGTCATAGCCATCTGCTTTGAGATCGTCGATTTGATAATCACGGCCCATCCGCTGGTTGCACTTCAGCTCCACGCCAAGTGACAAGATGTCGTTGATTTCCTGATCAAGAACATGATTGGGAAGGCGGTAGGAGGGAATTCCGAAGCGAAGTGTGCCGCCCGGCTCGCGTTCAGCTTCTAAGATCGTCACCTTGTGGCCTTCGAGTGCTAGGTAATAGGCAGCGGAAAGCCCCGCCGGACCGGCCCCTATGACGGCGACACGTTTGCCAGTCGCGCGCTTCGGTTCTGGCTGTGTAGGCAGTCCCGATTCCACGGCCTTGTCTGCAGCGAAGCGTTTGAGCGCGCAGATCGCCACCGCTTCGCCGTCGATTTGCTTGCGCCGGCAAGGATCTTCGCAAGGCCTCGGGCAAACGCGTCCAAGGATTCCCGGAAGCGGCAGCATCTCCTTGATGAGTGCAGTCGCCTCGACGTACTTCTTCTTGGTGATAAGTTCGATATAGCCGGCAATGTCGATGCCCGCTGGGCATGCAGCTTGGCACGGTGGTTGGCAATATGCGTTGTGGTCGGAAAGGTAAGAGTTGAGCCGCTTCTTGCGATAGGCGGTCAAGGCATCCGAACCGGTCGTTACCTGTAAACCAGGTTTAGCGCGTTCAGTGCAGGCCTTGACGAAACCATCACGCCCCGCGATCTCTACAACGCAGATGTCACACTGGCCCGTCGGCTTGATCCGAGGATCGGTGCACATCGCTGGGATCCGAATGCCCGCGCGCCGTGCAGCGACATAGATCGTCTCGCCGTCGCGCACGTCAATTCGCTGGCCATCGATCATGAGAGCGGGAGCGTCCTCCACGACGCAATTTCCGCTATGCCCCGGGCTGCTCGGATCGCTCATTGTGCAATCACCTCAAAAAGTTTGTCCGTCGCGATCCCTGACACATCCCTGCGCAGAAGAATCGAGACGGTACGTTTCAGAGGTTGCACGAATTTCCCGGTGGCCCTGCGACGGATTTTCTTTGCAGTACCGAAAGAAACTCTTTGCTTTTTCAAATCTTCAGCGGCGAAATCGGGATTTATTTTTTTAATGCGATAAATGGCAAAAGTCCGCGATCCAGCAATGGGTTCGCTTGGTATTCCGCTATTGATGTCGAGGAGTTCAACTGAGCGCGCGTCCAGGTGTACCAGACTGACCGGCGATAAAATTGCGTGCGGCATCCAATTCACGCGACGAGCTGTCGCAGCACAGCATACTTTAATCATGCAGCTCGATCGTGTGCGGGCTGCCACGAAACAAGAACGCGATCAGGTTCTCAAATAAGTACTTGGTGCAGGCCACAACGGTCAGATCGGTTTTACAAAGTCGGATCTGAACTAGACGCTGGCCGACCTAAGCGCAACGCTTTCCAATCTTGAAGGTAATCGAGAACGGAAATGGTCAATCCGGCGTAACGCAGCGCGCAGA
>JBATLU010000118.1:0-7781 GCA_049289475.1 Pontixanthobacter sp.
CCACCAAGGCTGCGCGATGGCGACCGCCGCCCGCGCTGTGCGGGGTGGTGCGCATAAAGCGCAATGGCGCAAGCGGCCGCGCGTTCTCGCTCGTTTTGGTCAGAGGTCGTCTGCCTTCATCTGGAAGATCGGCGTATGCGGGACATAGTCGGCCATCCGATCGAGCAGTGCGCCGATTGTCGTTTCTGCAATCAGGATGCTCTGGTGTGCAGGGCGGACAAAGCCGACCTCTGCCATGCGCGCGTTGAACGCGATCAAATCATCGTAAAACCCGAAGGCATTGAGCAATCCGACGGGATTGGAATGATAGCCCAACTGCGCCCAGCTCATTGCTTCCCACAATTCATCCATCGTCCCGACCCCGCCGGGAATGGTGATGAATCCGTCCGACAAATCGGTGAACAGCTTCTTGCGCTCGTGCATACCCGACACAGTGTGCAGCTCGGTGCAGGCATAATTGGCAACTTCGCTGTTCGCCAGCGCTTCGGGGATGACCCCGATCACTTCGCCGCCCGCATCGAGCGCGCCGGAGGCAACCGCGCCCATCAGTCCAAGCCTGCCGCCGCCATAGACCACGCCGATCCCGCGCTTCGCCAGCGCCGCACCGACATGGGTTGCAAGTTCCATATAGCGCGGATCTTGAGGCGTGGCAGAGCCGCAATAGACGGCAAGGCGTTTCATCACTTGGGTCACTGCTTCAAATCCTCGATCATCAATCCGGCGGTCGCTTTGGCGCTGCCGACTACGCCGGGAATACCCGCACCGGGGTGCGTGCCTGCGCCGGTCAGGTAGAAGTTTTCGATCACATCATCGCGGTTATGGCCGCGGAACCAGGCGCTTTGGGTGAGCACGGGTTCAAGGCTGAAGGCGCTGCCCAGATGTGCGTTAAGATCTTCCTTGAAATCAGAGGGGGCATAATGGAATTTGGTCACGATCCGGTCGTGGATATCGGGGATCAAACGCCGCCCAATTTCGTCCAATATGCGTTTCTCCAGCAGCGGTCCGACCTCGTCCCAATCAACCGCCAGCTTGCCCATATGAGCCACCGGAACCAGCGCGTAAAAGGTGCTCTTGCCTTTGGGTGCCATGCTCGGGTCGGTCACGGTCGGGTGGTGGAGATAGATGCTGAAATCCTGCGGCAGCACGCCGTGGTCATAAATATCTTCCAGCAAACCCTTATAGCGCGGGCCGAATAGAATCATGTGGTGCGGGATGCCCGGCCATGTTCCCTCCAGCCCGAAATGGACCACAAACAGGCCGGGGCTGTAGCTCTTCTTTTTCAGTTTCTTCGCATAATCCTTGCCGCGCTTGCTGCCCGAGAGGAGGTCGCGGTAGGAATGCATGATGTCGGCATTGCTCGCCACCGCATCGAACCGCTCGCGGAAGCCTGACTTTGTTTCTACCTCGCTGGCGCGGTTGCCGATTGTATGGACCTGCACCACCGGATCGCCGACCATCATGGTGCCGCCAATCCGTTCAAAATGGCGGATCATGCCCGCGATAAGCCGGTTGGTTCCGCCGCGCGTCCACCATACACCGCCGTCTTTTTCCAGCTTGTGGATCAGCGTGTAGATCGCCGATGTGGTGAACGGGTTTCCGCCCACCAGCAGCGTATGGAAACTGAGCGCCTCACGGATTTTCTCGTTCTTGATAAAGCTGGATACGATCGAATAAACACTGCGCCAGGCCTGTTTTTTGGCCAACGCGGGAGCCGCCTTGAGCATCGATTTGAAATCGAGAAATGGCACCGTGCCCAGCTTAACATAGCCTTCCTCATAAACTCCTGCCGAATATTCGAGGAAGTTCTGGTATCCCGCGACATCGGCTGGTTCCAGCTTGGCAATTTCGGCGTTCAATTGTTCTTCGACATTGGAATAGTTGAAATTATGCCCGTCGGGCCAGTTGAGCCGGTAGAACGGGTGGACCTTCATTAATTCCACATCAGCCTTCATATCATGGCCGGTCAGCTTCCATAATTCTTCGAGACACGGCGGATCGGTGACTACGGTTGGGCCGCCGTCAAAAATGAAGCCGTCCTTTTCCCAGAAATAGGCGCGGCCACCTGGCTTGTCGCGCGCCTCGATCACCGTAGTCTGGATACCCGCTGATTGCAGCCGGATCGCCAGCGCCATGCCGCCAAAGCCGGATCCGATAACGCAGGCTGTTTTGCCAGCGCCCGTGTCAGCGCCAGCGGTTTGGGGCGCCGTCTGGTTGGCGGTCAATAGGTCGGGCGCGATTGAGGCAGTCGTGCTGCTCATCCAATTTTCTCCTCATACGCATCCAGCGGTGCGCCCTTGCCGGTTAGCGCCGAAATGGCCCTGCCGACAGATACGGGTGGTTTGCCGATCAGGATGCGCGCCTTGTCTGAAAAACGCGACCGTCCGGCATAGAAACGTTCGATAAGCCCGGAGGGCAGACGATAGAAGCGCTCGAACACCCGAAACCGTTCCCGCGGAATCGCTGCTCCGAATAACATCGAACCGAGCATGCGGTAAAATCGCGTTTCCGCCCAATGTTTGCGCGCGCGCGCTTCCATTAAAGCCGCCATTTGTTCGCCGGGCAACTCGGCATCGCGTGCAATTGCCAGCGCCGTTTCCACCGCAAAGGGCAGCGAATAGCTGGTCAGCGGGTGGACAAACCCGCCGCGCGCACCCGCCAGAACCACACCTTCGATCCGTTGCCCGGTTTGGAATGCAGCGAAATTGCCTCCGGTGATGACTGGTAAAACGCCGGTTTCGCCGCCGATAATCTGGCCGTTCCAGCCATGCTGCTGGTGATAGCGGTCGAGCCGCCCCGACAGAGCGCTGCGATCGAGCACTGGACTGTCGGCGTAATAGGTATCCTCGACAAACAATTCATTCACGCCCAGCGGCAACACATAGACGAAACGGTAAGCGCCCTTGGGGCCGCTCGGCGCGAACTGTTCGACAGCCGCATCCATGATCATCGGGCGCGTCACCCCGTGCGGTTGGTCGGTCCGAGTCATCCTGCCCATGAACACTTGCCAGCCGCCGGTCAAATCTGCGCTTCCCTCAGGTCCGCGGCAGTCGATCACCATTCGGGCGGAAATCCGTTCGCCACCTTCAAACGAGACACCCCTAGCATCGAGCGAGGCCACGCGCCGTTTGGTGTGGATCGTATGCTGACCAAGTTCGCGCCGCAGCGCCGCGTCGAAATCTGCCGAAGCCAGCGAGTGGTAGGTGGACGGGAGTTTGCGGCGAAAGGAAGGGAATTTTACTTCGTAGCCGGGCCAGTCAGTCTTGCGGAAATTGGCCAGCAGCGCCGCGCCATCCTGGCTTAGGTCGCTGTCGAACCAGCTCCATCGGTGATTGCCGCCCAGCACCTCGCCTGCTTCGATCAGGGTGACGTGCATGTCGGGATGTTGGCGCCGCAACGCAAGCGCGATCAACCCGCCCGAAAGCCCGCCCCCGACGATGGCGACTTCGGTTCGAAATTCGTTTGGTCTATTGCTTGTGCGCCCGTTCATACCGCGCTCTGCCCTAGGGCGCGAATGAACGTGGAGCAAACGGTTTGCACATTTGTTTGCGCATGGCACAAGGAATTATGACCAACCCGCTTCTTCCGCACCGCAAGGCGCTCCTCGCCGCCGCTCTTTTGCTTGCAATCGCGCTCGCCATTCTGCTCGCTATGGACCGACCGCCGATGTGCACCTGCGGCACGGTCAAGCTGTGGCACGGGGTGGTGCAATCGTCGGAAAACAGCCAGCATATTACCGATTGGTATAGCCCGAGCCATTTCACCCACGGGCTGATTATGTACGCGCTGGCCTATCTGCTGTGGCAGAAATGTAATCTGTTTGGTGGCCGCCTGCAAAAATGGGCGCTGCCGATTGCGGTTCTGGTGGAGGCGACGTGGGAAATTTCTGAGAACACCGAGACCGTCATCAACCGCTACCGCGAGGCGACGATTAGTCTTGGTTATACCGGCGACAGTATCGTCAACTCGATGTCCGACATCGGCTGGATGATGTTTGGATTCTGGGTCGCCTCGCGTATTCCGTGGAAGGTGAGTGCGGCGCTGGCGATTGGCTTCGAACTGCTGACCCTGTGGACCATCCGCGACAATCTGACGCTCAACATTGTCATGCTGTTCTGGCCGATAGAGGCGATCAAACAGTGGCAGGGATTGGGTTAGGGAGTAACTTCGCCAATCGGACGACGCTCTGCGGTTGAATTGCGCGCTCGCTCTTGTGCAATGCTCCGCTCCGTTGCATCACGGCTTGAACAGGGAGACATTATCATGCGTATGAAATCACTATTCATTGACATTGCCGCTTTGGTGGCGACGCAGATATCGGCGCAGGCATCGGCTGAAACGACGTATATTCATGCCGGCTCTGTGTTGGCCGATGCGGCAAGCGAACCCAGCGGTCCGGCGACGATCATCGTGACCGACGGCAGGATCGTCAGCATCGAGGACGGTTTTCTACCTACGCCTGATGGCGCGACTATGGTGCATTTGCCTGAGAAGACACTGCTACCGGGTCTTATCGATCTGCACGTCCATCTGACCGGCGACCCGGGCGGTGATTTCTGGAAGGAAGCGGTCGAACCCGATGAATGGGGTGTGGTCGTGGGTGCGAAGAATGCGCTGCTGACGCTCAAGGCCGGTTTCACTACCGTACGCGAAGCAGGGAGCGGCCGCGAAAGTGCTTTTGCATTGCGGCGCGGTACGGCAGAAGGGATGATTGTTGGCCCGCGCATCATCGCCGCTGGACCGCCGCTGGCGATTATCGGCGGGCACGGCGATGTCAACGGCTTCCGCCCCGATGTTAATGAGGTGCTCGACAGCGGGTTCACCTGCACCGGCGTGGTGGAATGTGCGGCCAAGGTCCGTCTTGCCAGCCAGAACGGTTCGGATGTGATCAAGATTACCGCAACCGGCGGCGTGCTCAGCCAACAGGGGCGCGGGCTGGAGGCGCATTTCACTTCGGACGAAATGAAGAGCATCGCCGATACCGCGCATTCGCTCGGCCTGAAAGTTATGGCGCATGCCCATGGCGCGCGCGGGATCGAGGCAGCAGCGCGTGCGGGGATCGATACAATCGAGCACGGGACCTATCTCGATGACGCGGCGATCAAGGCGATGAAGGAAAACGGCACCGTGCTGGTGCCGACGCTGATGGCGTTTAAGGGCATTAGCGAGCGGCTCGGCCAAGGCATTTACACGCCAGTGGTGGAAGACAAAGTCCGCGCCGTGTCCGAGACCGCGAAAGTGTTCATGGGTCGTGCTCTGCGCGGCGGGGTGAAGATCGCATTCGGCACTGATGCCGGGGTGTTCAACCATGGCCGCAACGCCGGCGAATTCGCGTTGATGGTGGGGCAGGGCATGTCCAATCGCCAAGCCCTCGCGACAGCGACCACCGCCGCTGCCGAAGTGCTCGGCATGGAAGGCGAGATCGGGCGGCTAGCTCCGGGCTATTCCGCCGATATCATCGCGGTTGACGGCAATCCGCTTACTGACGTGACTGTTCTGGAAAATGTCGGCTGGGTTATGGCCCGAGGAAAGGTGGCGGAGTGAAACTGCGCTCTAGCCTTTGCTGGGACCGCTTTGATCCGTAGCACAGAGTGCCGCCCATCGACCACCAATCGCCCTTGGTCGATAGCGGCACGCTTTTGTATGTGTTAGGCGGCTAACACACTGGCATCAAAATCACTTCAGGGGACTTACCGATGAACATACTTCGCCCGGCTTTGCTGCGGACCGCCTTGCTTGCCACCGCCGCCTTCGCGCTGCCCGCTGCGCCTGCGCTGGCCGACCATCATAGTCCGTCTGCCACCGAAGAAGCTGCGCCGCAGTCCGAGCATGACAAATTGTTCGCGCTGTTTGCCGATTCGGACGCGCGTGAGCTGGCGCTCAATCCGCTTGGGCGGCTGTTTCGCGGTGATGATAGCGATGCGGGCAAGTTGGGCGACTATCTGACCGATTCTTTCTTCCTCGCCGCTCGCACCGACACACAGCTCAACCTTGCGCTGTTGGCGCAAATCGACCCGGGCAAACTCGATGAGACTGACCGGCTGGCCTATGATGTGTTCAAATATAATCAGGACGAAAGCCTGAAGGGCAGCACCGACGAAATCCGCGCGCTGACCGAAGTTCGTCCGGTCAACCACTTCAGCGGGTTCCACACTTTCTATCCGAATTTTGCCAGCGGTCAGGGCGCAGCGCCGTTCAAGACTGTGGCCAATTACGAAGACAATCTGAGCCGTCATAAGGACTACATTGCGATTGGCGATCGTTCGATCGAGAAATTCCGCGACGGAATGAAGAGCGGGGTGCTTGAGACCAAGCTGACCATCGAGCGGGTTATTTCGCAGCTCGATACGCAGCTAGCGATTCCGATCGAGGAATCCCAGTTCTGGGGCCCGATCACCATGTTCCCCGACGATTTCTCCGACGAGGATAAGGCGCGGCTTACCGCTGAATACCGCACTGCGACTGAGGCGCTCTATGCCAGTACAGAGCGGATGCGCGATTTTCTGCGCGATGAATATCTGCCCGTTGCGCGCGACAGTGTTGGCTTGTCACAGATGAAGGGCGGCGCCGCGCTTTATGCGCAGATGATCGAGAACACGACCACGCTGCCATTGACCGCCGATTATCTCCACAATCTGGGTCTGAGCGAAGTCGCGCGGATCAAGGATGGTCTGGAGAAGATCAAGCGCGAAGGCGGCTTTAAAGACACGCTGACCGAATTCTTCGACTACGTCCGCACCGACAAGAAATTCAAACCCAAAAGCCGCGAAGCACTGACCCAAAGCTATTACGATATTGGCAAGCGGGTTGATGCCAAGATCGGTGATCTGTTCTCGCTGCTGCCCAAAACCCCGCTCAAGATTAAGCCTTACGATCCAGCGATCGAGCAATTCAGCGCAGGCGGTTCATACGAGTCGGGAACGCCCGACGGTTCGCGTCCGGGTACTTTCTTTTTCAACGCCTATGATCTGCCGAGCCGCCTGACGACCGGCAATGTTACGCTCTATCTGCATGAAGGTGCGCCGGGCCATCACTTCCAGATCAGTCTGGCGCAGGAAAACGAGGCACTGCCGGCATTCATGCGCTTTGGCGGGAACACCGCCTATGTCGAAGGTTGGGCGCTTTATTCCGAGACGCTTGGTAACGAGATGGGATTCTATAAGGACCCGTGGAACCGTTATGGCACGCTGCAGGATGAGCAACTGCGCGCGATGCGGCTGGTGGTTGATACCGGCCTGCATGCCAAGGGCTGGACGCGCGATCAGGCGATTGATTTCATGCTCGCCAATTCGGGCATGACCCGCACCGAAGTGGTGGCCGAAGTCGAACGCTACATTGCCATTCCTTCGCAGGCGCTGGCCTATAAAGTCGGTGCGCTGAAAATTCAGGAACTGCGGGCTGAGGCCGAAGAAGCGCTGGGCAAGGATTTCGATATTAAGGAATTCCATGCGCAGGTGCTCGGAACCGGCGCTTTGCCGCTGCCGGTACTGGAAGCAAAGATCGACCGCTGGATTGCCAGCAAGCGATAAGATTTGGGAAACGGGCGGCGCAAAGTTTCAGATGCGCTGCCCGCCCCGTATCATGAAAAACTGTCCATTGGACTAGACAAATGCTCCCCTGCCGCGCACAATTCGCGGAGAAAATAACAGGGGAGAGGCCATCATGGCACGATCGGGATTCGGGAAACGGGCGCGCTGCGCTTTGTTGGCGGCAGCAGCAATTTGTGTCGCAGCGACTCCGGCACAGGCCGATGTCGCCGAACGGCGTCAGGCCTTGTTCGGCGA
>JBATLU010000119.1:0-3880 GCA_049289475.1 Pontixanthobacter sp.
GTGCGGGCATATTTGCGTTAACGGGTCAGATCGCCGAATTATCAGGACCGCTATTCCCTCTAGCGTTCCTTATCGGGGCCGTGATCAGCGGGTTCAGCGCCTACACTTATATCAAGGTTTCCAATAAATATCCGTCAGCTGGCGGCATCGCTATGATCCTCAAAAAATCATATGGGCCGTCTACTATTACCGGCGCAGCCGCCTTGATGATGGCCTTTTCGATGATCATCAACGAAAGCTTGGTTGCGAGAACTTTCGGAACCTACACGCTTCAATTGTTCGATATAGGCCGCGATTCCGTGCTGGTTCCGATATTGGCGATTGGTTTGATCGTCTTCGCGTTTATCGTGAACATAGCGGGCAACAAGATTATCGGCGCGATATCCTCAATCACCGCAATCCTGAAAATCGGTGGGATACTGATTTTTTCCCTCACAATTCTCTGGGCATCCGGGTTCACGTTCGAGTTTACGCAAACCGCCCCAAGCGAAACAGCTTCTCCGACTGGCTTTGTTGCCGGGATTGCGCTTGCCATACTAGCATTCAAGGGATTTACCACGATCACCAATAGCGGCGGTGAAGTTGTTGAGCCTGAGAAAAATGTCGGGCGCGCAATCATGATATCTCTGGGGATATGCTTGATCGTCTATATGACAGTGGCGCTTGCCGTCGGATCAACGCTGAGCATCAATGAAATCGCCGCTGCCAAAGATTATGCGCTGGCAGAGGCGGCCCGTCCTGCCTTTGGTGAATATGGCGTATGGTTCACGGTTGGCGTCGCCATTGTCGCAACCGCGTCGGGGCTTCTTGCCAGTGTTTTTGCAGTATCGCGCATGCTGGCGATGCTTACGGACATGAACCTCATTCCGCACCGCCATTTTGGAATGCCTGGGGGCATTCAAAAGCACACGCTGGTTTTCACCGTAATTGCCGCAGGCCTTTTGGCTGCGTTCTTTGACTTGAGCCGGATAGCATCATTGGGGGCGATATTTTATCTGGTGATGGACATGATCATCCATTGGGGCGTTTATCGTCATCTTAAAGACGATGTCGGAGCTAAAAGCTGGATTTTGCTAAGCGCGATCATTCTGGATTTGATTGTTCTTGGAGCATTCCTGACCATGAAGGCAGCGAGCGATCCAATGATCATAGCAATCTCCTTTGCCGGGATTGCCGGATTTTTTGCGTTCGAGAAATACTATCTGTCGCATCGGCGAAGTGACGAGCACTCTAAGCCATCGCAGTCAGATCACGCGCATTGATAGGGTAGGGCGGTGATGCCTTTGTCTGACAGGTGAATTCTCGTTGGTCAGGGCGAATCGAATTCAATGCTGCATCGGTTCGATCTGACTGGATCAACATACAGCCAAACGCCATTCAGTTTAGACAATTCAACGGAAGCTTCAGAACAGCAGGATGCGGACCAGTGAGAGATGGGGGTATAGCATTAGTCGCGCCCCACTTTTTGTGGGATTCCCTTACACATGTCTTACACACTTACACAAAACCTTACACAAAAATGGCTTGACCGAAAAATTATAACTTGTTATCAGAAGCTTACGGTTGTCTCGTCCCACTCAAAATGCGGTTCTTAACGGAGTGCCAGTTCGAGTCTGGCCAGGGGCACCAGCTTTCCATGAAAATTCGTATGCTTTGCAGCGCTGCTTCTTCGATTTAGTTCGGTTGTCGCAACGCGGGGGGCAGGCTGCGAATTTTGGAGGAATTAGCTTGTGTTTATGACCAAGCTTTGGGATTTACCCAACAACGATGACCTCGATCCCTTCATTCCACGCAATGGCAGCTTTGGCTGTTACAATTTGGATGTTCGTCGCCTTCGCGCGCGGACGGATGTCGACCGAGATTGTCTCGCTATTGACGATTGCTGTGATAGCGGTGGGATTGTACTTCTTCCCGCTTGAAGGAACCGCGCCGACCGATGGTTTGCAACTCGCATTTTCGGGTTTCGGCCATTACGCGCTGATTACCATTTGCGCGCTGATGATCATGGGACGCGGCCTTGTCGTGACCGGCGCGCTTGATCCCGCCGCTCGCCTCCTCGAAAAACTGTTCAAATTCAATCTCCAGCTTGGCCTGCTAGTGTCGCTGTTGATTGCGTTCTGCCTGTCGATGGCGGTCAACGACACGCCGGTTCTGGTGCTGTTGCTGCCAATATTTGTGGCGCTTGCTAATCGCGGTGCAATGCCAGCTTCGAAAACGCTGATACCGCTCAATGCTGCGGTTTTAATCGGCGGAATGGCAACCACAATTGGCACCTCTACCAACATATTGGTGGTTTCGATCGCGGTTGATCTGGGCATGCCGCATATGGGTGTGTTCCATTACACCCCGATTGTGTTGATCGCGGCGCTGGTTGCATTGCCTTATCTGTGGTTGGTTATGCCGCGTCTGTTGGGTGATAACCGGGTGGAATCGGACATTGCCCTGCGCCGGTTTGAAACCCGCCTGCGGATAGACTCAAACAGCGCGTTTTTGGGGCAGGAACTGGCAACGGTCATTCCGCGCCTTCCGGCAGATATCAAATTCCTTGATGCACCCAGCGGTATCATCGAGCAACAGCAACGCCTGCGCATTTCGGGCACGCATGAGGCACTTGAAGACGCGATGCGGACCTTAAAGGGGGAGGTTGCCCCGCTGTGGGTGCTCGACCGGATTAAGCGCAGAGCAAGCGAAAAATCCGAAGACATAGTTGTGGTCGAAATGACCGTGACGGGTGATTCCAGGCTGATTTCGCGTAGCTTGCCGACTTCGGGCGTTGCAGATCTTTACGGGGTTGCCGTCCTCGGCATTCACCGACCTGAGCGGTTGCTTGGCGAAAAGGATAAATTCAGCGATGGCGGCGATCTGCGCATAATGGAAGGCGACGTCCTGCTGGTTATGGGTTTGACATCCGATCTGCAGGAATTTGCCCGCAGCGATAGCTTGCTTATCCTCGACGGTGCGCGGGAATTGCCGCGCCGCTCCAAGGCTTGGCTCTCCGCAGCGATTATGTTCGGCTCTGTGTTTACGGCATCAATTGGAATGTTCCCGATTGCGATTTCGGCTCTGGCCGGGGCAATTTTGATGTTTGTCACCGGATGCGTCAAATTCGACCGCGTCGGCCGCGCGCTGTCTGCCAAGGTGATCGTGCTGGTCGCCGCGAGTATCGCTGTTGGCCGGGTTATTCTCGAAAGCGGTGCTGCCGCGTGGCTTGGCGAAATTATGTCGCTGGGACTTGTGTATCTGCCGCCAGCAGCGGTGCTTGCAACGATCATGTTGTTCGTCACGCTGCTGACCAATTTTGCCTCGAATGCGACTGCTGCGACTGTTGGAACACCGATTGCATTCAGCATCGCGGAGCAACTGTCTCTGCCTGCTGAGCCGATGATTTTGGCCGTGCTGTTCGGCTGCAACCTCTGTTATGCAACACCGATTGCTTATCAAACCAACATGCTGATTATGGCCGAAGGCAGCTATGAATTTAAGGACTACATCAGGACAGGCGTGCCTCTGGTGATCCTGATGGTTGCAACCTTGTCGATCCTGCTGGTTATGTCATACGGAATGTGACGGTAAGCATAGATAGACGGAATTCGAGCATTTGAGGGGACTTGTAATGAATCGTGGTTTTTGGAGTTTGGGCGCTGCGGCGCTCTCGCTGGTATCGATGCCTGTACAGGCGGATGAATTGCGCGATTCGATTGCGGCTGACATGCCCGACTTGATGGAGCTCTACCGTGATCTGCACACCAATCCCGAACTCAGTTTTCAAGAGATTGAGACCTCCGCAAAACTAGCCGCCCGCGCGCGTGAACTCGGGTTTGAAGTAACCGAGGGGGTCGGGAAGACCGGTGTTGTCGCAATTATGCGCAATGGTGACGGC
>JBATLU010000120.1:0-2463 GCA_049289475.1 Pontixanthobacter sp.
CGCTACGATCGCTGCGCCCACGCCTTCATGTCCGCCATCTGCATAGCCGCAATCGTCATCTTCTGGATCAATCAATGAGTCCTGAGCCTAGAGCCATCAACAGATGTGGCTACCGCCACCCAGATTGCTCGTTCCTTTCTTGATCGGGTGGACCCGCGAGCCATTTTCATCCCAAAGGCTCCGCTGCAATTGGCAAAGTTACCTGTTGGAAAGCTTGTTGGAAATTGGCGATTGGGTAATGGGCCGCTAGCCGCAGATTTGAATGTTCAATTCACGGTAGATGCAGCGTTAGCTGGCACTATCTCGTCAAAATTTGAAGATAGCGCTGATGGCCTTAGGAGTTGGAAGATTGTGAGCGACGGGACAGAGAGCGCTGTGTTCCACGCAGCCTTCGCTGACGGAAGGGTAGCCCGATACCAGCGAATTCCCTCGTTCCCCGGCGAGATGACCTTCGTCAACGCTTCAGACCTCTATATTCAGCGGTATGACCTAGCAGTTGAAGGGGACGACTTAATCTTAAGTTACGTCAAACCCAAAGTCGGAGCGAAACTACGTTTCAGGAGGCGGTTGGAAAGCGCTGTGACTTCAGCGAGCTAGTAGGTTGGAAACTAGAGAGTTTCCCTGATCGGCTGCTCTTGGGTCGTTAGCAGACCTACCCAAAACCCCCACCAGCCTCACCGGGTTCAAACCGTATCAACCGGCTATCCTCCAGAGCCGCTGTGCGGTTCACCACAGCCAGCTGGTATTCCGGGTCTTTAATCATTTCGAAGAACGCGCCGCTATTGGGATATTGTGCGACAAAGCCGTCGTGCCACTGGCGGTCGTCCGGCCCGGTCACCATCGTCTGAAACGCGCCGCGCCACACGATGCTGCCGCCGACGCGCTGGAAGATAGGGTCGCTGGTGGCGCCATATTCCTGATAGGCGCGCCGCCCGCTCCAGCCATTACCATGATGTGCGTGCCCCTCGGGATATTCGGCGTGGTCGCGGTAGAGCAGCAGATTGAGCATATGGATCGGCTGGTCGCGCGGCAGGTCTTTGAATGCCTGGAAATTGGCGGGGCTCGGGTCGATATAACGGGTCATCTTCTACTCCTCAAACGTCGATCTCGCGCCATTCACCTGGCGCCAAACCTTCGACAGTCCATGCCCCCACACTCCAGCGGATAAGCCGCAACGTCGGCAATCCAACCGCCGCCGTCATCCGCCGCACCTGCCGGTTTTTCCCTTCCGAAATGGTCAGCGAAATCCAGCTGTCGGGCACATTCTTGCGGAAGCGGATAGGCGGGTCGCGGTCCCAAAGGACGGGCGGTTCCAGCCGTTCTGCCTGCGCCGGTTTGGTCATCCCGTCCTTCATTTTCACCCCGCGCCGCAGCGCCTCAAGCGCCGCCTCATCCGGTTCCCCCTCAACCTGCGCGAAATAGGTTTTGGCAACCTTGTAACGCGGTTCGGCAATGCGCGATTGCAGCACGCCGTCATCGGTCAGCAGCAGCAAGCCCTCGCTATCCTTGTCAAGCCGCCCAGCAGGATAGACGCCGGGCACATCGACAAAACTCGCCAGAGTACCGCGCACATCGCCGCCCGCGCCGCCGCTGAATTGCGACTGCACACCGAACGGCTTGTTGAGCAAAATCAGGCGGGAAATGAGCCTTAAACCCCCGGCAGCTTGTAATCGGCAAAACGGTCTCGCAGATCTTTCTTACTGATCTTGCCCGTTGCGGTGTGCGGAATGTCGTCCACAAACTCGACCGCATCGGGCAGCCACCATTTGGCGATCAGCGGCGTCAGATGTGCAATCATGTCCTCGGATGTCAGCGCGGTGCCTTCCTTCTTGACCACGAACAGCACCGGCCGCTCATCCCATTTGGGGTGGAACATGCCGACGCAGGCCGCCTCTGCCACCGCAGGATGGCCCACAGCCGCATTTTCAAGTTCGACCGAACTGATCCATTCGCCGCCCGATTTGATCACGTCCTTGGTCCGGTCGGTCAGTTGCAGCGTGCCATCGGGATGGAGGATGCCTACATCGCCGGTATCGAACCAGCCATCGGCATCGGTCGCGTCTTCTTCGGCCTTGAAATAGCGTTTGATAATCCACGGTCCGCGAATTTGCAGTGCGCCCGAGCTTTCCCCGTCACGCGGCAGAACTTTGGCCGGATCATCAAGGTCAAGCGTGCGCAGTTCCACCCCGAAAATCGGGCGGCCCTGCATCGCGGTTTTCGCAACCTTTTCCTCAAAGCTGAGCGTGTCCCAATCCCAAGTCGGGCCGCCAACGGTGCCGATCGGCGAGGTTTCGGTCATGCCCCAGGCATGCTGCACGCGTGTGCCGTTTTTCATCAGCCGTTCGATCATGAATTTGGGCGCTGCCGAGCCGCCAATGGTCGCCGCCTTGAGCGGCGGCAGGTCGATGCCCTGTGCGTCGCAATATTGGAAATGGGCGAGCCAGACTGTCGGCACACCCGCGC
>JBATLU010000121.1:0-2564 GCA_049289475.1 Pontixanthobacter sp.
TGCATTTGCCTCTGGTTTTGCCGCCGGTGGTGATGGGGTGGTTGCTGCTGATAATGTTTGGCCGAAACGGGCCACTCGGCGGCTTTCTGGAAAGCGCCATGGGTCTGACCTTCGTGTTCCACTGGACCGGCGCGGCGCTTGCTGCGGCGGTGATGGCGCTGCCACTGATGGTGCGTGCGATGCGCCTGTCGATCGAGGCGGTAGACCGCAGGCTGGTCGATGCGGCACGGACTCTCGGTGCAAGCCGCTGGCGCGCATTTGCGACCATCACTCTCCCGCTCAGCCTACCCGGCATTCTGGCCGGCGCGGTACTCGGATTTGCCCGCTCGATTGGTGAATTCGGCGCGACCATCACCTTTGCAGCGAATATTCCTGGCCAAACCCGCACTTTGCCGCTGGCGATCTACAGCAATTTACAATTGCCCGGCGGCGAGGCAGCGGTGGCGCGGCTGGCTATCATCTCGGTGGTGCTTTCGATAGGGGCCTTGGTCGCGAGCGAGTGGCTGGTGCGTCGCAGCGGCGATGGCGATGCGCATGTCCTTTGATCTGCACATTGCCAAACGGCTGCGCGACTGCGCGATTGACGTTGCCTGCCGAAGCGATGAAAGGCTGATCGCGATCAGCGGGCCATCGGGCATCGGCAAGACCACAATGCTCAATTGCATCGCTGGATTGGTCCGGCCCGATAGCGGGCGCATTACAATTGGCGGCAGAACTCTATTCGACGCCGCGCATGACATCCACCTGCCGCCAGACGCCCGCCGATGCGGCTATGTTTTCCAAGACAGCCGCTTGTTTCCGCACATGAGTGTTTCTGCAAATCTGCTTTACGGCAGCAGCAGGCAGCATGTGGCGCACAAAATTTTGACGTTTGATGACGCAGTCGAGTTATTGGGTATCGGGCACTTGCTTGACCGCTCGCCCTCGGCCTTGTCCGGCGGTGAGACCAAGCGCGTTGCAATCGGCCGGGCACTGCTTTCCGCGCCCGATTTCCTGCTGCTGGACGAACCGCTTGCCTCGCTCGACTCGGCGCGCGGGCAGGATATCCTGACCGCCATAGAGCGTATCCGTGATGCACTTTCGATCCCGATAATCTACGTCAGTCACGAACGTTCAGAGCTAGATCGGCTGGCGGCACCAATTGTGACGCTGGACTAATCGTTCCGCACGCCTAAACCAGCCCCAAACATCTAAACCGGAGACACACCATGTCGCTTTCGCTTCACGCCGCAACTGTACCAACCTGGCTGCAAGTCATCGCTTCGACCCGCGCCTTGGTTGACAAGGCCGAGGCGTGGTGCGCCGAGAATGATGAACCGACCGAAGCAATTATGGAAGCCAAGCTCGCCGACAATATGTGGGCTTTTGGCTGGCAAATCAGCAGCGTATGGATGCACAGCGCGCATGCGCTTAACGCCGCGAAGTTGGGCAAGTTCGAACCCGATTTCAGCGCCGTCCCGGGGGATTTCGATGCCTGCCGCGCCAAGCTTGATCTCGCGCGCGATACTTTGCTGGCGGCGAGCGCAGACGAACTGGCGGCAGTGGCAGACAACAATATTGATTTCGTGCTCGGCGGTACAGTCAGAATGAGCTTCACCGTTCAGAACTTCCTACTTGGCTTCAGCATCCCCAATTTCTATTTCCACGCCGCCACCGCCTATGACATTTTGCGGATGAAGGGGCTCGCAATCGGCAAACGCGATTATCTCGGGGCAGTACCGATCAAGCTCTAATTTTGCAGCAGCTTGATTGTCAGCCCAATCTACATTGCTGACGGTTTCTTGCGGCCCGGGCCGAGCAAGAAAACTATGTAACCACGAAAATTGGGATCATTGGCAAGCGCGTTTGGCGCCTGCCAATCCCCGCCTTCGACCAAAGCGATCTTATACGGCATATCGAGACGATCGGTCCCACCAAGATACCGCTGATATTCCGGTATAGTCGTGGTTTCACGGTATGTCTGGATCACGATCTCGTCGAGCGCATCGCGCATTGCTGCCAGATCCTGCGCCGATGCATTGGCGGGCCAGTCCATCAGGCCTGTCGCCGATAGTTTGACCCCGCGTGGCAATCGCCCGCGCATATCGGCGAGGAATTTGGCGTAATTGCCAAGTCCGCCGGTGCTGGAATCAAAATCGACCTGTAACCCGGTCACGCCGCCGCGGCGCTGCCACAGGCCGATCTGGTCAAGCAATTGGCGATAAGCACCCTCACCCCAGTCGAGCCGCTCTGCGCGCACCACGAGCCATTTTTCCGGCACCGATGCAGTGGGGATCGTTCGCCGCAGCGCAACTATTCTGCTTGGGTCACCAACCCGTAATTCACCCCACAAAAGATAGGCTGATGTCGCCCGTTCCATCGCAGGCGGCGGACGCACCCCGCTCCACAGATAAAATGCACTGTAATCATCCGCTGCAACAATTTGCTGAGGCGGATCATCCTCTGGCGAACACGACGCTAGCAGCCATATGGCAAGCAGCAGTAGCGCCCTTTTACCAATAATAACTGAGCTCCTTCGCCCATTTGGTGTTGGCATAATCACGCTTCAGACGGTGGTACCATGC
>JBATLU010000122.1:0-3980 GCA_049289475.1 Pontixanthobacter sp.
GTGCAGCTACACCGGTTAGACTTTCGGACGCAGCAATCAGCGCCTTGAAAGTATCGGTGTCATAATTGTCGTGCACACCCTGCATAACCGCAGCGACACGTTCCAATCCCATCCCCGTGTCAATCGAAGGTTTGGGCAGATCGGTCCGGTTACCAGAAGAATCCTGCTCGAACTGCATGAACACGAGGTTCCATATTTCAATAAAGCGGTCACCGTCTTCATCGGGCGATCCAGGAGGGCCGCCTGCGATGTGTTCGCCGTGATCGTAGAATATCTCGCTACAAGGACCGCACGGGCCGGTATCGCCCATGGACCAAAAATTATCATTCGTCGGAATGCGGATAATCCGGTGTTCGGGCAGGCCCGCAATCTTCTTCCACAAGTCGAAGGCTTCGTCATCGGTGTGATAGACAGTGGCGGTCAGTTTATCCGCGGAGAGGCCCCATTCTTTGGTTAGTAGTGTCCAGGCACTCTCGATTGCCTGCTCCTTGAAATAGTCCCCGAAGGAAAAATTCCCGAGCATTTCGAAGAACGTGTGATGACGCGCGGTATAGCCGACATTGTCGAGATCATTGTGTTTGCCGCCCGCCCGAACGCATTTCTGGGAACTTGTCGCACGCGGTGACACGGGCGTTTCCAAACCGGTAAAGACATTTTTGAACGGAACCATGCCCGCGTTCACAAACATCAATGTCGGGTCGTTATACGGCACTAGAGGCGCGCTGGGCACCGGAGTGTGGTCCTTGCTCGCAAAAAAGTCGAGAAACGAGCGGCGAATATCGTTGGTCGAATGCATAGCTGGCCAGTTAAGCCTTCACTGCGCCAGCGACAAGCGCATTAACGCGGACAAACGAATACATTGCCAATTGTGTGGCTTCATCGCCGCCCTGGCCTTGCGCTAACAATCCAGGCGTTCGCTCTTAAGGCAACGATATTGTGATCCGCATTGTTGGCGAGATAGCGTCTCAGCCGGGCGAGGAAATGGGCGCGCTCTTCGTCGGTGAGTTGCGCTGCAGCGCGTGCCGCGGGGCCAATACGGAGAAAATAGCTGATCGCATCGTCAATGGCATCAGGGCCCGTACCTGCAATATAGGCATATTCGACCGGTTCGAAAGCAACATCAATCCAGCCAGCATCCTGCAACAGTCCGGTGACATGCGCTTGATCGGCAAAGGCAAATGGTCCGGGCGAAAACCGGTCCGGCGCGGCGGTCAACCCGGGCGGGAGAAGACCGGCCACACGCTCTGCCCACGGATTTTCCTCAATCGATCTGAAACAGGAAAACACCAAGCGGGCATCGGGTGCAGCAATACGGGCAAGATGCGCAAAACTGGCAACCGGATCGTCAAAGAACATGACTCCGTGCCGCGAGAAAATAAGGTCTGGCGCGAATTGTTCGCGTTGCCATTGTCCAGCGTCGCCGAGCTCAAAAGACAGATTGGCGAGATGCATGCCCCGCTCATTTGCAACTTCGATCAATTGCGGACTGATATCAACGCCAACTACTTCGGTGCCTGAATGGCCGCGTGCAAGCGCCAGAGACATTTCCCCTGCGCCGCAGCCGACGTCGAGCGCGCGCATAATCGGGCGTTCGCTAACTTTGCCCAAAAGATGGTCGGTTAAACCACCGAAACTGCGATCGGTTCTCTGCCATTCTTCGGCCCATGCGGTTCCGACGCGGTCACGCCATTCGTTGTTCGTCGCCATTCGGGTCCTCTCCGCAAACACGCGTAATACAACAATGTTTGCGCATTTGCAGTGTGTTTGGTCAAGTCCAGCCCGCAGACAAATCCCGATCCTGTT
This sequence comes from Pontixanthobacter sp., assembly GCA_049289475.1. GTDB lineage: Bacteria > Pseudomonadota > Alphaproteobacteria > Sphingomonadales > Sphingomonadaceae > Pontixanthobacter. The sequence goes on from JBATLU010000122.1 coordinate 1,804, forward strand.
CAGTTTTCCAGTAAATTGGGGAACATAAGGTAGGTTTTCTCTGGACAAACGCCGGACAAAGAAAAGCCGGTGCTGGCCATAAAGGCACTCGCACCGGCTTTCCGCTTTCCCGGATGCCAGGCGAATTCGTCAGAATTCATGCATCCGCTTGAAGAGAGTGATATCAGTCCTCGTCGCTGGCCTCTGCATCGGAGCCTGACATCATCTCTTCGGCGACTTCATCGGTGCGGCTGCGGATGGCAGCTTCCAACTTGTCGCGCATTTCAACATTTTCATCGAGGAACGTCTTGGAATTCTCACGCCCCTGCCCGATCCGGACCGAGTCATAAGAAAACCACGATCCCGATTTTTCGACCACACCAGCTTTCACACCGAGATCGAGAATTTCACCGGTCTTGGAAATACCCTTGCCATACATGATGTCGAATTCGACCTGTTTGAATGGCGGGGCGACCTTGTTCTTGACCACTTTGACGCGGGTCGAATTGCCAATGACCTCGTCACGGTCCTTGATCTGGCCAGTGCGTCGAATATCGAGACGGACCGAAGCGTAAAATTTGAGCGCATTACCGCCGGTAGTGACTTCGGGGTTGCCGTACATCACGCCAATCTTCATTCGCAGCTGGTTGATGAAAATCACCATGCATTTGGAGCGGTTGATCGATCCGGTCAGCTTGCGCAGGCTCTGCGACATCAATCGCGCCTGAAGGCCAACATGGCTATCACCCATCTCGCCTTCGATCTCCGCGCGCGGAACAAGCGCAGCAACCGAATCGACCACAAGCACGTCAATTGCATTCGACCGAACCAGCGTATCGACGATTTCGAGCGCCTGCTCGCCCGTGTCGGGCTGGGAAATAATCAGTTCGTCAATATCGACACCCAGCTTCTTGGCATAAATCGGGTCGAGCGCGTGTTCGGCATCGACAAACGCCACAGTGCCACCGTTTTTCTGCGCCTCTGCCAGAACATGCAGCGCGAGCGTGGTCTTGCCCGAACTTTCCGGGCCGTAAATTTCGATGACACGGCCCTTGGGCAAGCCGCCGATACCGAGTGCAATATCCAGCCCCAGCGATCCGGTCGAAATAGATTCGACATTCATCGTTTCCTTCGAGCCCAGCTTCATCGCCGAGCCTTTTCCGAATGCACGGTCGATCTGGGCGAGCGCCGCGTCGAGCGCCTTCTGACGGTCCACGTTCATTTCTTTACCTTCTACCAGCTTGAGACTTGCTGCCATGACACGACCTCCAATGCTTGCCTAGGGGCAGAGAAAACTTGGCCCCGACTCTTCGTCTGTTGGAGTATGTACCCAGTTTGTTCCAAAAGAACAAGGGTAGAACAAAAGTTTTTTATTGCTGCGGTTAGTATGCTTGATCAGACGCGTTTCTGTGCGCGTTTCAATGAGGGAACATCAGACGCTGGGCCGACGGATTTTCCATGTGTATTCGCGGGTTTTCCCTGCGGGGATGGTATATTCAATAACCATGCAGCCATCTTTGAGTTTCGGCTTGTTCCTCTCGCTGCGGATGTCCCATTCACCCGCGCTGCCGATTGCCATGCGGAATGCGATGCTATGCCGGTTCGCATTGGAAATCTTGGTTCGCATCTCCAGCCATTTGCCGCGTTCGTCTTCTGGGTCTTTGTAAGCGGCTTGCGCACATTGCGAAAACACCATGCTGCTTTGACCCATAGTGATTTCAACATCCTGGCCGACGGCATAGTCACGCAGATCCCGATCGGCGATAAGCAGGTCACCGGCAGAGCTGGGTTCAAATATCGTTAGTCCGCCCATCGGCATTGCTGCGCCCAAACCGTGCATTTCGTCGTTTACTGTCGCAAAAGTAATATTCGCCGGGTCCATCTGGTCATGAAATTCATCATAGGGATCGCAGCTATATTCATAGATGAATTCCCCGCGAACGGCATCCTTGTTAAGGATGGCGACCTGCTTCAGGCCCTTGGCCGCGACATCGACCCGTTCGGGGATACGATATAATTTGAGATCACCGAGTTGTTCCTCGGCGGCTTCCATAGCGATAGAACTCATCGCTATGGGCACATCCATGACCATGTCTTTCCGGCGTTGAGCCGTAACAACAATCGCACCTTCTTCCATCCTACCTTGAAACACGCCGGGGCGCGCAGGCTGCGCCCGGTACACCGGCGTACCCGTCGCC
>JBATLU010000123.1:0-24858 GCA_049289475.1 Pontixanthobacter sp.
GCTCTCGGGCATGATGCGCGATCCGGTGTTGTCGCAGGAAAATCTGGCGGCAGAAGTGCCGATTGTGCTGGCGGAAAAACGCGAGCGCGGCGGGCCGGGGATGCGGGTTGGCGAAAAGTCGCGCGAAACCTTGTTCAAGGGTCAATTGCTGGCGAGCCGCCTTCCGATCGGGACTGAAGAAACTCTCACTGCCGCCACTGCTCAGGCGATGCAGGCATTCCATGACCGCTGGTACCGCCCTGAAAATACGGTGATTTCGGTCGCCGGTGATTTCGATCCGATGATTTTTGCATCTTTGGTGGAGAAATATTTCGGCGATTGGAAAGTCGCCGGACCGCATATGCTTGCGCCCGATTTTGGTGATCCGGTCGCGCCCGAAGGGGTTGATCCTGCCAATCCGGTCGGCGAATCGCTGGTGATGGTCGAACCCGATTTGCCGCGCAGTTTCACCTTCGCCTACTTGCGGCCCTGGCGTCAGGTCAACGATACGATCGCGTATAATCAGGGCCGGCTTGCCGACCAGTTGGCGCTCGCGATTATCCAGCGGCGGCTCGAATCGCGAGCGCGCACTGGTGGGTCATTCCTCTATGCGCAGATCGATCAGGACCGGATCAGCCGATCCGCCGATGCTACCGTGGTAACATTCGCGCCGCTGACCGATGATTGGCAGACCGCGCTGAGCGATGTTCGGGCAATCATTGCCGATGCGTTAGAGACTCCGCCAACGCAGGAGGAGATCGACCGTGAAGCCGAACAATATGATACGATTTTTGTCAGTCTGGTGGAACAACGCGCGGTGATGCCGGGCTCAGGCCTTGCCGATGAACTGATTGGCGCGGTTGATATTCGCGAGTCGGTCGCATCGCCCGAAACCTTCGTAGATGTGTTCCGCGGCGTTAAGGAAAATGTCACCCCAGAGGAGATTCTCGAACGGACCCGGCGGCTGTTTACCGCAGATGTAATCCGCTCGACCTATGTGACGCCTGCTACGGGCGAAGCGAACGACGAGGGTCTCAAGCTGGCACTTGGCAGCACTGTCGCTCCCAATGGTTCAGCGCGATTGGACTCTAAGCCGATTTCCTTCGATGATCTCGATCCGATTGGCCGCCCCGGTGAAATCGTAGCACTTGGCAGTCTTGGGCTGAACGGCGTTACCAGAGTTCAATTTGCCAATGGTTCCACTGCCATTCTTTCTTCGAGCAAGGCAGAGCCGGGCCGTGTCTCGGTGCGGATGAATTTCGGTGCGGGTTACCGCGCATTCGAAGCTAAGGATGCACCCTACATTGCGCTTGGCGAAGCGGCACTGATTGGCTCTGGACAAGGCCAATTGGGGCAGGAAGAGCTGGACCGAATTTCCAACGGCCGCGTGATGGGTTTCGATTTCGGTATCGGTGATGCGGATTTCACCTTCTCTGCCATGACCCGCGAGGCGGACCTTGAGGACCAGCTGTATCTGTTTGCCAACAAGCTGGCCGAACCGCGCTGGGATCCCAATCCGGTAATCCGCTCGATTGCGGCGCAGAAGCTGACCTATGAAAGCTATGCCACCAGCCCGGGCGGCGTGATGTCGCGCGATCTGGAGTATTTACTGCGCAATAAGGACGGGCGTTACAAAACCGCCGATGCCAAAGATTTGGCCGCAGCCACCCCGCAGGGTTTCCGCAAGGTGTGGGAGCCGATTCTGGCGCAAGGCGATATTGAAATTCTGATCTTTGGCGACTTTGACGAGACCAAGGCGATTTCGATGCTCTCGCGCACAATCGGGGCCTTGCCAGCGCGTAAGGTAATCCCGGCTGATGTTCTGGCGCGGCTTCCGTCATTCCCCTCTGCCGACAGCAGTATTATTGTCCGCAAGCATCGCGGCGATGCCAATCAGGCGGCGGTGGTGATGGCTTGGCCGACCGGCGGCGGGGTCAATGGTTTGCCCGAATCGCGTCAGCTCGAAATTCTCACCAGCCTGTTCACCAACCGTCTGATCGACGCGATGCGCGAGCGGGCGGGGGCAAGCTATTCTCCGCAAGTGGTAACCAATTGGCCGGTTGATCTGAAACGGGGCGGCAGGATCACGGCATTTGCGCAGCTGCGGCCCGAAGATGTTCCAGCGTTTTTCGCAGCGGCAGATGCCATCGCGAAGGATCTGGCGGACAACCCGCCGACCGCTGACGAGCTTGCGCGGACAACCGAGCCGCTCAAACAAGTTGTCACGCGTTCGATGACAGGCAACCAATTCTGGCTATACCAGATCGAGGGTTCCAGTCGCGATCCGAGCCGCCTGTATTATCTGCGCACATTGCTGACCGATTACAGCGAAACAACGCCCGAAAAAATGCAGGCTCTGGCAAGGAAATATCTCGCCTCACGGCCCGGTTGGCGCATGGCGATTATCCCCGAAGGCCAGAAGCTGGCGGCAGCGAGCAACGATAATACGCCAGCGACCCCGCCAGCACCGGCAGTTTTATCGGGGCGCTGATTTTAAGGCGAAGCACCGCTTTGGCGGCATCAACCTATCTTGCGCTTGCATGCGCCGCGCCTTTGCTATTGGGTATTCTTTACAAAAAGCGCCGTTTGACGCGCCTAAAAGATTAAGCGAAAGCAGGCAAAGTGACACAGAATTGGACCCCCGATAGCTGGAAAGCGCACGAAGCACGGCATTTGCCGCGTTACGAAGACGCGCAGGAATTGGCTGAAGCGGAACGGACTCTGTCCAACTATCCGCCACTGGTCTTTGCCGGGGAAGCGCGCGCGCTGAAGAAAGATCTGGCCGAAGTTTCACGCGGTGAAGCGTTCCTGCTGCAAGGCGGCGACTGTGCGGAAAGTTTCGCAGAATTCCATCCCAACAACCTCCGCGATACCTTTCGTGTGTTGCTGCAAATGGCGGTCGTGCTGACCTATGCTGGCAAGGTGCCGGTAGTGAAGGTTGGCCGTATGGCCGGTCAGTTCGCAAAGCCGCGCAGCAGCGATACTGAAACACAGGGCGATGTTACATTGCCGAGCTATTTCGGCGATAATGTAAACGGAATCGAATTCGACGCTGAAATTCGCCGCAATGATCCGCAGCGGATGGTGCGCGCCTATTCACAGGCCGCCTCCACGCTCAATCTGCTGCGCGCCTTTGCTGGTGGCGGCTATGCCAATTTGCGCCAGGTGCATGGCTGGACGCTCGATTTCATGGGCCGCAGCCCGTGGGCGGATAAATTCGCTGTCGTGTCTGATCGAATTGGCGAAGCGCTTGATTTCATGGAAGCCTGCGGCGTTGATCCCAACACCGTCCCGCAATTGCAGGGCACCAGCTTCTACACCAGCCATGAGGCGTTGCTGCTACCTTACGAACAGGCGATGGCACGGCAGGATTCGCTGACCGGTGACTGGTATGACACAAGCGCGCATATGCTGTGGATCGGCGACCGCACCCGCTTTGAAGGCAGCGCGCATGTCGAATTCGCGCGCGGCATTGGCAACCCCTTGGGCATGAAAGTCGGCCCTAGCATGGAACCCGATGCGCTGGTCCGCTTGCTCGATACGCTCAACCCAGCGCGCGAAGCGGGGCGGATCACGCTGATTAGCCGTTTCGGTCACGACAAGGTCGAGGCAGGGCTGCCCAAATTGGTGCGCGCAGTGAAGGCAGAAGGCCATCCGGTCGTCTGGTCGTGCGATCCGATGCACGGCAATGTGGTCAAATCCGACAGCGGCTATAAAACCCGTCCGTTCGACCGTATCCTGTCCGAAGTGAAGGGCTTCTTTGCGGTCCACCGGGCAGAAGGCACCCATGCTGGCGGCATCCATATCGAGATGACCGGTCAGGATGTGACCGAATGCGTCGGCGGAGCAGTGGGTATTGCCGATGAAGCCTTAGGCGACCGATATCACACGCATTGCGACCCGCGTTTGAACGCGGCGCAATCAATCGAACTGGCTTTTCTGCTGGCCGAAATGATGACCATGGAGGCAAGTCAGGCTCAGGCGAACGCTGCCTGATTTTCGCAAATATCGGTTTTTCGGGAAAGAAATCCGCGCTCGGTCCTTTATCTTGTAACGCTTTGCCGCCAGGTTTGGTGGCAACTGGCCGCGACAGGAGATTTCCGTGCCTCAGCCCTTGGATAGTGCTTTGGATCGCCCGAGCTTGACGGCGGGGGCCACGCGTGCCGCGCGTTTTCGTGCAACCCGTTCTCTAACTGGTGCACTACTCGAACCACTTTCGGAAGCCGATGCGACGCTGCAATCGATGGAAGATGCCTCGCCTGCGAAATGGCATTTGGGACACACCAACTGGTTCTTCGAAACATTTCTGCTGCGCGATCATTTGCCGGGGTACACGCTGCATGACGAGCGATGGCCGTTCGTGTTCAATTCCTATTATGAGGCAGAGGGGGAACGGATTGCGCGGTTTGCGCGCGGTATGCTGTCGCGCCCGACCGTTGCCGAAATTCTTGAATGGCGCGCAGTTGTCGATGCCGCGATGGAGCCTTTGCTCGGCGATCCGGCATTGGCCCCACTTATCGAGCTGGGAATAGCGCATGAGCAGCAGCATCAGGAATTGCTGCTGACTGATATAAAACATGCGCTGTTCCAGAACCCGCTTGGCCCGGCGATGTTTGCGCGGCCTGCACAGAAGGCCGAAACCACTATCAATGCGCTGGATTGGCACCAGCATCCCGGCGGCATTGCCCTGATTGGCCATGATGGGAACGGGTTTGCATTCGACAATGAAGGGCCGCAGCACCGCGTATTGCTTGAACCTTTTGCCCTGGCGTCGCGGTTGATCAGCAATGCCGAGTGGCAAGAATTCATCGATGCCGGCGGTTATCGCAATCCGGCCTTGTGGCTTTCCGATGGCTGGTCATGGGTGAACCGCGAAAATATCTCTGCACCGCTTTATTGGCACGAGGGTGACCAATTTACGCATTGCGGCTGGCAGCGCCGATCCCCCGATGCTCCGGTGACGCATATTTCCTATTACGAGGCGGATGCCTTTGCGACTTGGGCGTGTAACCGATTGCCAACCGAGTTCGAATGGGAAGCAATGGCCCAATCCGCCGATCCCCGTTCTGGCAGCCAGCTCGATACCGCCGCCCCGCCTCTGCCTTCGGGCGGGTCGGAAATGTTCGGTGATTGTTGGCAGTTCACCCGCAGTGCCTACTTGCCTTATCCGCGTTTCACACCTGCCGAGGGTGCGATTGGCGAGTATAACGGCAAATTCATGAGCGGGCAGGTGGTGCTGCGCGGGGCAAGCTGCGCGACGGCGCGGGGCCATTCGCGCGTCAGCTATCGCAATTTCTTTTATCCGCAGCAGCGGTGGCAATTTACCGGGCTGCGGCTCGCAAAGGATATTTGATGGCAGCCAATCAAGGTCTTTCGCTGGTGAAGCGCGATGAGAGCGGCGTCGATGTGGCGTTCCGCGATGATGTGCTGGCCGGATTGTCGGAGCCGCAAAAGGCCGTTCCCGCGCGCTGGCTCTATGATGATGCAGGATCGCAATTGTTCGAGGACATCACTCAGCTGCCCGAATATTACCCGACCCGCGCAGAGACCGAGATTTTGCAGGATCGCGGGGCGGAATTTGCGCGCGCAATCGGCTCTGGACGCGCGGTCGTGGAATTCGGATCGGGTAGCTCGGTCAAGACACCGCTATTGCTAAAATGTATTGAACCGGCAGCCTATGTTCCGCTCGACATTGCGGGTGATTTTCTGCGCGCGGCGGCAGCCGATTTGTCGGAGAAATTTCCTGGCTTGCCTGTCCATCCGGTCGAGGCGGATTTCATGCGGCGGGTGGAGCTTCCGGCCGAGGTTACGGACTTGCCCAAGCTCGGTTTTTTCCCGGGATCGACCATTGGTAATATGGTTCCGCGAACAGCGGTTGATTTGCTGCGGATCATGCGCGAAACTTTGGGTGAAGCATCGCAATTGCTGATTGGGTTCGATCTGATCAAGAACCGCGATGTGCTGATCGCTGCCTATGATGATGCGGCGGGTGTAACGGGCGAATTCAACCTCAATCTCGCGCGGCGGATCAACCGCGAGCTGGACGGAACCATCCCGGTTGATAGCCTGCGCCATGTTGCCCGCTGGAATGATGATTTCGCGCGGATCGAGATGCATCTGGAGGCGCAGGAGGACATTAGCTTCGCCATCGCGGGCCGCAGATTCACAATGGTCAAAGGCGCAACCATCCACACCGAAAACAGCCACAAATTCGGGCGCCGCAGTAGCAATGTTCTGCTCTTGGCAGGCGGCTGGACACCGGTGCAGCGCTGGACCGATGCTGCAGGCCGTTTCTCGCTGATCCTTGCTGAGGCCAGCATTGTGCGCAGCGCACCATAGATCAAGCGTTAGTGCGACCGCGCCGAACATATTCGAACGAGCAGATCAACCATGGATTGCGGCGCAAATAGGCCTATATTGCCCTAATGGATATTGCAGAGCTCTGGACTGCGGCGGCTGATATTATACGCCAGATACCCAAATCGGGTCTGCTGATCGCAACTTTGCTTGCCCTTGCAATCGGTGCAGTGGGGTCGCTGACTGCGCGGCATGACTTGCCGATTGGCCGATATTTGCGCAGCTTGAGCACGCTGATGCTGGTCGGAATTCTGGTGACAGTGGTCTTGCAACTGGCACGGTTTGATCCCAGGCTTGATGTCGCTTTGCCCGATCTGGGGTTGCCCGAACAGGTCGTTGAAGGCGGTGAAACGCGCGTTCCGCTTTCGTCCGACGGGCATTTTTGGCTCCGTGCACAAGTTAATAGCAAGCCGGTCGATTTCATGGTCGATACGGGGGCCACGCTGACGGCAGTTTCTGCAGACACAGCTAAGCGTATTGGGCTGGAGGCGCGGCGCGGCGGTATTCCGGTGCGGATCAACACCGCCAATGGCACGATTTCGGCAAGCATCGCATCGGTCGATGAGATTCGTTTCGGCAATGTCGCGGCACGCGGCCTTGACGCGGTGATTGCGCCCAATCTGGGCGACACCAATGTGATCGGGATGAATTTGCTCTCGCGGCTGAAGGGCTGGCGGGTGGAGAACAATGTGCTGATTCTGACTCCCAACAATCCGCAGCCGGTGGCCGGGGCAACCTCAGGCGAATAAGCGCGCTTGCGGGTTTCGCGGCGGTGGTGCATCTATCTCTGCATGAAAATTCTCAAAATGCTTCCGCGCATCGCGCTGATCCTCACCATTCTCCTGCTGCTTTGGTTCGCTGTCGCCATGTTTGGCGCGAAGATCGGCCTGATCGGCAAACTATTTGCCTTCGGCACGATGACAATCGGCATCGGCGTTCCAGCGGCGATGCTGGTCGCAGTGCTAGCTGGCATTGGATTGATCGCCGCACTGCTGATCAAACCGCGCAAAGGTTGGCTGACGGCACTCATCGCACTGGCGGTTCCGCTGGTGGTGTTCTTCGGTGTGGCGCAGCTGCGAACGCAAGCGGCCTCGGTTCCGTTTATCTACGATGTGACTACCAACACCGTCGATGCTCCGATGTTCTCCGCAGCGCTGGCGAAGGAACGGACAGCGGACGAGAATGTGCTGCTCGATTTCAACAAACCGCTGGGCGCTTATGAAAAATGGGCCGCAAACCCCGAGGTGAAGGACAAAACCGCCGCGCAATTGATTGCTCAAGGCTACCCCGACCTCAAGACTCTGACGGTCGAGCAATCTCCGGAAGACGCGGTGACCGCTATCAAAGACGCGATGGAAATGCGCGGATTCAGGAATGTTACCGTTGATGAAGCAGCGGGGACTGTTGAGGCCACTGCTGTGGTGTTCTGGTATGGCTTTGAAGATGAAATTATTGGCCGCGCGCGCAAGACAGATATGGGAACCGAAATCGACTTCCGATCAACCTCGCGCGTCGGCACCAGCGATCTTGGCGTGAATGCTCAGAGGATCATGGATTTGAGCGCGGCGGTGAAGGACCGTCTGGCGAAGGATTTTCCTAAGATGAAAAGCGATGCTGACGCGACAAAAGTTGAACAACCTAAGGATGCTGCGCCGGCTGCAGAACCGGCGCCCAAAGGCTAAATTTAATGAGAGAAAAATGGCTGGGGTGGCAGGGATCGAACCTGCGAATGCCGATACCAAAAACCGGTGCCTTACCACTTGGCCACACCCCAGCAACCCGACGATGTCTTCGGTCTAGGAGACCTGTGACGGTGTCAGGGGCGCTCCGTATAGCGTGCCTTTCGCGGAAGGGAAGGGGGCAATCGCCTGAAATTGTCAGGAATTGCCCCGCTTTCGCCAATTAGGCCACTTTCCCCTCAAAATCTGCGGAGGAATGGCGGTTTAGAACTTGCTCGTTCTCCTCGCCCCACGCTTTGTTGACCAGTCGCGCGCGTTTAACAGCCGGGCGTGCGGCGATGTCTTTCACCCAGCGGTCAACCGCCTCATATTCGTGGATCGAGAGGAAGGTCTTGGCTTCATTGTAGATCGCGCCAAACACAAACGGCGCGAGCCACGGGAATGTTGCCATGTCGGCGATGGTGTATTCGTCTCCGGCAAGGAAACGGCTTTCCTTCAAGCGGTTATTGGCCACATCGAACAGGCGCTTGGTTTCCATCGAATAACGGTTGATCGCATATTCGTATTTCTCCGGCGCATAGGCATAGAAATGGCCAAAGCCGCCGCCGATGAAGGGCGCACTGCCGACTTGCCAGAACAGCCAGCTGAGTGTTTCGGCGCGGGCTGCGGCATCGGTGGGCAGGAACTTGCCGAATTTTTCCGCCATATGCATCAATATTGCGCCGCTTTCGAACACGCGGATTGGCGCGGGGCCGGAGAAATCGACCATAGCGGGAATTTTGGAATTGGGATTGATGTCGACGAAGCCGCTGGTGAACTGTGTGCCCTCGCTGATGTTGATGATCCACGCGTCATATTCGGCGTCTGCATGGCCCGCTTCGAGCAATTCTTCGAAGATGATATTGGCTTTCACGCCGTTGGGTGTGGCGAGCGAATAGAGCTGGTGCGGATGCTCGCCCTTGGGCAATTCTTCCTGCCGCTGCGCGCCGGCCGTGGGCCGGTTGATCGCAGCAAAGCGCCCGCCGCTTTCGCTGTCATAGGTCCAGACCTCGGGGGGTATGTAAGTTGGATCGGCCATTGGAAAACTCCCTGTGATTTTCTGTATATTCGCAAAGTGGGGCGCTGCGGTTACGAGGGCAAGTCAAAAGCTGCTTCTATGATGAGAAGTGAAGCTTGCCAGTCTGTATCCTTTTGGGATACTGAGGGCATATGCATTTGGCAGGACAGAAAATTCGCGAATGGCGCGAGGCGCATCAGCCGCCGCTCGGCGCCGATGAATTTGGCGCGCAATACGGACATCCCAGACCGTGGCCCAGCCGAACCGTCTATGGCTGGGAAGTGAAGGGCAAGATTGCCCGCCCTGCCGTTCAGATGCGGCTGGCGGAGCTTGGCATTTGCCAGCCGGCCGATTGGCTCACCCCTGTAGAAAATAGCACAGCACACGAGAGCACTCCTATGAGCAGCGACCAACATCCGTTCTACAGCGCACATAGTCACGGCTTCGTCCGCGTCGCGACCAGCACGCCGCAAGTTCGCACCGCCGATGTGTCCTTCAACCGCGACGCCATCCTGACCGAAGCGAAGCGCGCGCATGAGGCTCACGTCGATCTGGTGGTCTATCCGGAGCTGTGCGTGTCTTCTTATGCGATTGATGATCTGCATTTGCAGGGCGCATTGCTCGATGCGGTGGAGGCGGCAATTGGCGAGATTGTCACCGCCTCGGCCAAGCTGTCGCCGGTGCTGCTGATCGGTGCGCCGCTGCGCCGCAATGGCAAGATTTTTAATTGCGCATTAGCAATTGCGGGCGGCAGATTGCTCGGCGTTGTGCCCAAAAGTTTCCTGCCCAATTACCGCGAATATTACGAAAAACGCTGGTTCGCCCATGGCCGCAGCGTTCAGGGGCAGGAGATTGTCGTGACGGGGCAGACCGTCCCGTTCGGCACCGATCTGATTTTCGCCGCGTCGAACCTTCTCGGATTCAAACTGTTCATCGAAATTTGCGAAGATTACTGGAGCCCCAATCCGCCTTCTACCTTGGGCGCGCTCGCAGGTGCGACGATCCTCGCGAACCTCTCCGCCTCCAACGTCACAATCGGCAAATCGGACGAGCGGCATATGCTGGCCCGTGCGCAATCGAGCCGCGCCAACGCCGCTTACGCCTATTCCGCCAGCGGGCACGGTGAAAGCACCACCGATCTGGCGTGGGACGGGCAGGGGATGATTTACGAGCTGGGCGATCTGATGGCCGAAAGCGAGCGGTTCAGCCTCAATGCCGAGCTCAGCATTGCCGATGTCGATACCGACCGCATTCTGGCGGAGCGGATGCGCAACCAGACGTTTAACGATGCGGCAGAGGCGGAGGATTGCCCCGAAAACTGGTTCCGCACGGTCAGTTTCAAACACAAGTCGGTCGGCGGCGATATCGGCCTGCACCGCCCTATCCGCCGCTTCCCCTTCGTGCCCGGCCGCGCGCACAAATTGGATGAGGATTGCTACGAGGCGTTCAACATCCAGGTCGACGGGCTGATGCGCCGCCTGACCGCGACGCACGCAAAGAGCATGGTGATCGGCATTTCGGGCGGGCTCGACAGCACCCATGCTTTGCTGGTGGCGGCCAAAACCTGCGACCGGCTGGGCCTGCCGCGCACATTCATTCGCGGCTATACCATGCCCGGTTTCGGCACTTCCGATCACACCAAGAGCAATGCTTGGAAACTGATGGAGGCGATGGGGATAACCGCCGAGGAAATCAACATCGTCCCTGCCGCTAACCGGATGCTGAAGGATATCGGCCACGCATTTGCCGATGGCGAGCCGCTGCATGATGTGACGTTTGAGAATGTTCAGGCGGGACTTCGGACCGATTATCTCTTTCGCCTGTCGGGGCAGCATAATGGCTTTGTCATTGGCACGGGTGATCTGTCCGAACTGGCGCTCGGTTGGTGCACCTACGGCGTGGGTGACCAGATGAGCCATTACGGCGTCAATGCGGGCGTGCCCAAGACGCTGATCCAGTATCTCATTCGCTGGACCACGCAGACCGCGCAATTCGATGCAGCGACCGATGAAATCCTATTGTCGATCTTGAACACCGAAATCAGCCCCGAGCTGGTTCCGGCGGGCGCCGATGGCGCGATGCAGAGCACCGAAAGCAAGATCGGACCGTACGAGCTCAACGATTTTTTCCTCCACCATATTATCCGCTGGGGGCAAAAGCCGAGCAAGGTTGCGTTTCTTGCCTTTCATGTCTGGAATGATGCCAAGAAGGGTATGTGGCCTGCCGATTTCCCCGAAGCGAAGAAGAACGAATATGATCTCGCCACCATCCGTATGTGGCTGGAGAAATTCCTGTGGCGGTTCTTCCAGTTCAGCCAGTTCAAACGCAGCGCGATCCCCAATGGACCGAAGGTGTCATCAGGCGGCGCGCTAAGCCCGCGCGGCGACTGGCGTGCGCCAAGCGATGCGGTCGCCGACGTATGGCTGGCAGAACTGAAGAACGGGCTGCCGCTCAAGTGAATACTGGAGCCGCAGCGAAGAGGATGGTATGGGCACTTGCAGGAGGACATGTTCCCATGATCGTGTCAGCAAGAACTTACATCCGTTTTACTACCGCCGGTCTGGCGCTTTTTGCCGTGATCGCTTCGCCGCTTCAGGCACAATTCGGAAGTCTTCTGCCGCGCGATATCCGCAATGTGGTGGATGATGCGCAGGCGAGCGATGCGGGATGCACGCAGGGTAAGAAGAAATCGGCTGGTAGCCGTGTTCTTGGCGGTATTATGGGGCGGACATCGCGCCGCGCGGCGGATGATACGGGCATATCGCGCTGGGTTCCGGTGGGCGAGTTCTCCGATCAGCTTAGTACCGAGATCGCCTGCCGCCTCGATCCTGAAGAGCAGAAGCTGGCCGCCGAAGCGACTTTGCTCGCCACTCGCAGCGTGTTGATTGAAGGCGAACCCGAGAATGCTGCGCCCGCGCGCCCTGCGGTCGGATCGACCGCGACATGGCAATCCGAATCGCGTGAAGAAGTATCGGGCACCTCGACTGTGGTCGGGCGCGATGCGGGAGAGGGTAATTCGCAGGATTGCATCACCGTGACCGATGTCGTGATTATCAAGGGCGAGGAAACCACCGCCAACAAGCGGATGTGCCGCCCGATTGGATCGCGGCGCTACTCGATCGTCGCATGACTCCGCGCGGTACCTTTGCATTGTCGCTTGCTGCATTGGCCTTGCTGGTTTCGAGCGCATCAGACGATCGCGATCCAGCCAATCCGACATGCCCAAAGAACCCTGATTGGGGACCGGGCACAGCGATGACCCTGACCAAGGTCGATCGCGGCGGCAAGCGGATATTGCTGGGCGAGGGTATGATCGATTCTTCTCTTCCCGACCGGATCTATAATATGGTCAATGCCGATGATTTAATCGAGGAAATCTGGCTGAAATCACGCGGCGGAGACGCGACGGCAGGAAACGAGGCGGGTAAAATTATTCGCTCCTTCCCGGGAATGGTGACGCGCATTCCTAAAGGTTGGACCTGCTTTTCCGCGTGCAATTTCGTATTTATGGGGGGTGATAGGCGCAAGGTCGATCAGGGCGGCATCTTCATGGTGCATATGTTCACCTATACCGGTCAGCGCGATGTCATTCAGGGTTCGGTCGAAAAGGGAACGGATGATACGGTCGAACTGATTGGCGAGATCGAGCAACTGTCCGCATTGTTGGCGAGCGAGGATAATGACTTCCTGATCCGGATGGGCATCAGCCGCAAATTGCTCACTGAAGTGATGTACCGTCAACTCGCCACAGGCGGAGCGAACGGCCAGGGCGAACGCTATTGTCTGAGTCAGGATGAAGTGCGGAAATACAATGTGATGCCGGTCGAACAACCTGCGGGATAGCACGATGCCGGAGGACCAAGTCCCCCGGCACCGTTAATTGCTTGAATTCAGATCAGGCGAAATTGCCTGCTTTCATGATCTCGCCGACGGGCTTGCGGCCAGAAGCGACTTCCCTTCCGCGCAGCATTTCGGGCAATTGATCTGCCGGAGCCTGCTTGCCAATGGCCACTGCGGCCTCAAGCCGGTAATCTTCGGGAATGTTAAGCGCCGCAATAGCGGCATCGAAATTGACGCCGGTCATGCCGTGTGCGGCATAGCCCATGTGCGCGGCCTGAAGCGCCAAGCCCATCCACGCGGCGCCTGCATCAAAGCTGTGGCTGTGGTTTGGCTGCGGCGTGCTTCCGCCGCGACCCATCCGATCTGAGGCGACGAACAGAAGGACCGACGCGTCCTTGGCCCAGCTTTGGTTAAACTCCACCAGCAACGACAGGAACCGGTCCCAATTCTCGTCGCCCTTATGAGCATATAGGAATGTCCACGGCTGGTTATTGAAAGCTGACGGTGCAAGACCGGCAGCTTTCAAAATGGTCTCAAGATCTTCGGCAGGCATGGTGCTGCCATCGAAGCTTCGCGGGCTCCACCGGTTTGTGATGTGGGGGAGCACGCGCGGATCATTTGAACGTTCAGACATATTTCTTTTCCTTCATTTCAAATTCAAACTGTATCAACCAGGACGAGTTCGGCGTCTTCCAGTGCGGTGATGGTGACGCTGTCCTGCTGGGTAATCGCCAAACCGTCGCGGGCATTGGCTTCCACATCCTCAACCCGGATTTTGCCGGTTGCGGGGACAAGATAGAGGTGCCGCCCGGCTGATGCAGGATGATAGGTCACGCTGTCACCCGCCTTCACCGTCGCCCCCAATACGCGGGCATTGGCGCGGATCGGCAGCGCGTCTTCATCATTGGCTGCACCAGAGGCGAGCGGAACGAATTGCCCGTTGCGGCTGTCCTTGGGGAACTGACGCGCACCCCAGCTTGGCTCTCCGCCGCGTTCATCGGGGATGATCCAGATCTGGAACAAAGTTGTGTCTTCGTTCTCCAGATTATATTCTGAATGGCGCACACCGCTGCCCGCGCTCATCACCTGCACATCGCCCGCTTCGGTGCGGCCTTCATTGCCTATGCTGTCGCGGTGGGTAATCGCGCCCGTGCGGACATATGTGATGATTTCCATGTCATTATGCGGATGGGCCGGGAACCCAGTTCCTGCCTCTATCTTATCGTCGTTCCAGACGCGGAGATTGCCCCAGTTGACTCGAGCAGGGTCTTGATAGCTGGCGAATGAGAAATGGTGGTGCGCATCGAGCCAACCGTGATTGGCGGCGCCGAGTGTTTCAAATTTGCGAAGTTCAATCATGGGAAATCTCCGTCGTTGGTGTTCTTCTTAAGTTGGAGATAGCGCTTGAACTTCAATCTGATAATTGCGATAAAAACTATCAAAATGTTCGGATATTATGAACAATGAAGATTGGTGACCCTACATTAGACCAGCTGCGGATTTTCCTCAGCGTGGCCGAACACGGCAGCTTTGGCGGTGCCGCCCGGCACATGGGGCGGGCGGTTTCTGCGATAAGTTACGGAATTGCCCAGATGGAGGGGCAACTCGGCGTATCGCTGTTCTCCCGCGAGGGATCGCGCAAACCGGTTTTGACCGAAGCGGGAAAAGGCCTGCTGCCCGAAGCGCGCGGGGTGATCGACCAGGTTGACACTCTGCTGGCCAAAACGCGCAGCTTGAATGCTGGATTGGAAAGTGATGTCTCGCTGGTGGTCGATGTGATGGTCCCCGGCGATGTCACCGCGCATGTCTTGCGTGAATTCCGCGCTATGTTCCCCACTGTGGCACTGCGGCTCAATGTCGAGGCTTTGGGTGCTGTCGCTGCTTGCTTGCTCGACGGAGAGGCGCAGTTGGCGGTTGGCGGGCCGGTCATAGGTGATCTTGCTGAACTGGAACGGCAAGCGATCGGCGAGGTTGAACTTATTCCAGTGGCTGCGCCGGGCCACCCGCTTGCTCAAGCTGGTGTGGCTCCGGGCGAGAGCCGCACGCATTTGCAGTTGGTTCTGTCTGATAGGTCTGTGCTGACCGAGGGGCGTGAATTTTCGGTACTCAGTCCGCAAAGCTGGCGGCTGGCCGATCTCGGCGCCAAACATTCCTTGCTGAAAGAGGGCATCGGCTGGGGCAATATGCCGCGCCATCTGGTTCGCGGCGATCTGGCCAGCGGCGCGCTGGTCGAACTCGATTTACCAGAAAAGCCCGGCGCGAAATACACGCTCAATGCCTTGTGGCGGCGTGATACCCGCCCCGGACCGGCAACCAGTTGGCTGATCGATGCGATCAGAGATCGGTTGCGGGCGTGCCCCTGCTAGACAGAGCTGCTCAGCGCCAAGCCACGTTGGCCGACAGGCAAATCACCGCTCAATAGCGTTCTGTTTGGCGAGAGGATCAGGATGGGTGAGTGTCGAGCGCCACGATGCCTTGTGTCCGTTCGGACAGCGGCCTCGCAACCATCGCCGCGATCGCGTTCTCGATGAAGCCGTGCATGTCGCCAATTTCGTCCGACAAATCATCGTAGGATTCCATGATGTGTGGCAGCCATCGGCGCAAAAGGGCTAGCTGTTCGCGGCCTGCACCGGTCAACGATATTAACTTCCGGCGGCGGTCATCCGGGCAGTCGGTCCGGGTCAATAGGCCAGTTTTAAGCAGCTTCGGCAGTTTTTGCAGGACCAGCTGGTGAGACCGGTCGAGATGATGGGCGATATCGCTGGCAGAGGCTGGCCCGATACGTTCTATGCCCAGCATGAGCGAGCACGAATGCACCGGGATTGTAATACCGACATGATCGAAAATCTGCTGTGACTGGCGGTCGATCAGTTCTGCCCAATCAGCCAGCAACCGGCCAAGGAACACACGTTCATCGAGCGTATCGGGGACGTCTGTTGGTCGGTTATTTTCTGCCATAGAAAATGCTTTCCCCGGTTTGCATGACACGGCTAATTCCAACCACTTTCCCTTGTCTGGTTTCAAGCCGGTAACGGAATTCATCCACCCCTTCGATGGCGAACAGATCTGCCGAGAGCGGCATAAGTGCCAATTCAAAGCGGTCCCGCCAGCGATAGATCAAGGTCCCGTCTTCCAGACGAATGTCGCGGCCTTCATATTGGCCGGTCACGCATTCAATCTGTGCAGCGGACAGGACAACAGGCTTGGCCCGCGCCTTGACCAGCGGAACCTGCCAGGCAATTTTGGTATTCGCCTTGCCCAGATAATCGAGCGCAGCGAGGTGCGCCACCGTAAGCGCTGTGGAGGATGCAACTGCGATGTCCGGTTGTACGCCGACCCCTTCGAAGTCGCCTTGCCCTGCGGGCCCGCGGATCTCGCCAATCGGAGTTTGCAAGAAGAATACGTCGTCGATGGGTATGCGGTCAACCGGATGCGCGGCGCCCGCCGTTACCGCCCCTATCACCTCCGCCCGGCCGAGCGACTGAAGCGAGAAGGCCATCCATTCTGCGGCGGAAAAGGATGTCGAGCCGGTCAAAATGTAAACCGGGATATCGGGCATGCGCGGGCCTGGCAGGGCCGGCAACACCCATTGGGCGCGTTCAACCCGTTTGCCATCCTGATTGTAGTAATAATCGAACAGTTTTTTATCGCGTTCGGAGCCGAACAAATAGCTCATCAGAAGTTGAGCAGTCTCCAGATGGCCGCCACTATTGTAGCGAAGATCGATGATCAGAGCGTCCGCATTTTCGACAATATGCATCGAAGATGTGACAGTTTGATAGGCGAAATCGGGCTGGGCGAAATAATCGAATCGCACATAGCCAACATTGCCCTCCAAAATGCGAACATCCTTGAACCCGAAATTCGCCGCCCGTTGCGATGCAAGTTCGGCACTCTCGAGGCTTGCTTTCTTTTCAGGATTGTCCTGGTCCTTGATGTCGCTGATCCATGCGCGATCTGTCCCGACCATGAAATGCAGGTCGCCGCTGGCCTTCACCAGGCGGTCGCTGATTTCGCGCGCAAATTGTTCTTCGTTAAGCGTATCGCCATAGGGCTGCATGCGAAGGTGGAGCATGATGGTGTCTATTTTTTCAGGGAAAATGTAGTTCTTGCGCAGCGTGCTTTCGATGCCGTCGATAACGGAGGTTTGTTGCGCGGTGCTCATCAAATTGGTCTGAATGGTGGGCGCCGCCGACAATGCCGGCTGGCTGACGCAGAAAGCCAACAGCAAAATAGTCAAAAACCGAATCATAATTTATCCTTCAGCACGATATACAACATATTGCGCAATATATTGTATATAGCAATCGGATTATCCAGACATTCGGGAATTCTGGCGCCGTGAAGGAGAGTCAGGTCGGCCCGGTCAGCCCAAATTCATCACCCAGCCATGCGTATCCGCCACGTTGCCGCGCTGGATGCCGACCAGTTTCTCGCGCAATTTCGAGGTGAGCTGCCCGGGACCGCCGCTGCCGATGGTGAAGGCACGGTCTGCGCCGGAGACTTTGCCGACGGGGGTGACCACCGCAGCAGTGCCGCAGGCCATGGTTTCGAGCAGTTTTCCGCTCTCCGCATCGGCCTTCCATTGGTCGATGCTGTATGGTTCCTCACGCACGGTCAGCCCCTCTTCACGCAGCAATTGGATCAGGCTGTCGCGGGTGATGCCGGGCAGAATTGTGCCAGTCAGCGGCGGGGTTACCACGCTACCATCTTCCATCACGAAGAACAGATTCATGCCGCCGAGTTCCTCAACCCATTTGCGCTCGACTGCATCGAGAAACAGCACTTGGTCATGGCCGCGATCAAACGCCTCGCGGGTGGGGACCAGGCTGGCCGCATAATTGCCGCCGCATTTGGCCGCGCCGGTCCCGCCGGGAGCAGCGCGGGTGTATTCAGACGTCCACAGACTGACCGCGGGAACACCCGATTTGAAATAGTTGCCCGCCGGGCTGGCTATGACCATGAATTTATATTGCCTGGCCGGACGAACGCCGAGGAATGCCTCGGTCGCGATCATGAAGGGGCGCAGATAAAGCGAGCCGCCCTCAACCGTCGGGAACCAGTCGTGATCGGCCTTCACCAGTTCCTCAATAGCTTGGATAAACAGCTCTTCCGGCACATGCGGCATCGCGAGCCGGTCTGCTGACAGGTTGAAGCGGCGCGCATTGGCATCGGGCCGGAACAGCGCAACGCCGCCGTCCGGCTGCTTATAGGCTTTCATCCCTTCAAAGATTTCCTGCGCGTAATGCAGCACCGCCGCAGCCGGATCGAGCAAGATTGGCTGGCGCGGACCAATGGTGGCGCTGTGCCAGCCTTCACCCTCGGTATAATCAATGCTCACCATGTGGTCAGAGAACAAAGTTCCGAAACCGGGATTGGCAAGCGCCGCGTCGCGCGCGTCAGCGGGCATGGGCGAGGGATGGGCGAGTGTCGTAAATTGCATAGGGGGCGGATAATGTGAGTTGCGGTATTCCGCAAGCGCATCCTCCCAATGCCGAAAAGGTTCACCGCACCCCAAAATGTGAAAGGCGGTCCCGGCTATGCCGAATACCGCCTTTCGCATGGTCAGCGGCCGGAAGTGCCGCCCACGAAAACTCTATCAGGTGTTAAACCAGATAGTTCCTCGTGTGGAACTTTACCGACCTCAAAAATACTGAACCATGAGACATCGGATCACCTCCTTTCGCGCTTGAAAGCCAGAACCCCGCCCATCACAGGGAGGTCCAAGACCGCGTTCGCCGCTGATCTTGATGACAATGTGAGTCTTTTTGGTTCGTAACACAAGTCTTGAATTATTCTTTTTCCACGTCAGAATACGTCGTTCTGCTTCAGGATCAGCGGCAATCCTCGATCACCCGGGTAATCTCGGGCCACGATGGCAGATAGAGCGTTTCGAGACCGCCCGTTTCCACTGCAAATCGACCTCGGCTTAGGGCAATCGCATCGAGCAAGCTGTCGCTAGCGGGTAAACGCGCGATTAGCATCGGGCGACCACTTTCATCGGGTTGCGCGGTTAGCAGACGTTCGGTCGTTTCGGTACGAATGCGCATCGGCATCGGTTCGCTTGCGCCGGTGCCGCGTACCAGCCGGATAGTCCGCGCGCCTTTTTGGCATTCGACCCCGAAGCGCGCTGCCTGACCCGGCTGACCGAAGGTCGCATAGCTGAGCGCGTTTCCGTCGGTATAGCTCCAATCACCCAGCGTTTGCGGCGCATCGGGCCAATTCTCATAGGCTGATGGCGAAACAGCGGATGAGCTCGGCGTGGGCGTAGGCGCGGATGTTAATACCGGCGTGGGAGTCGGTGTAGGCTGGGGCACTGGCGCGCAGCACGCAGCGGCGAACAAGGGCAGAACGGCAAGGCTACGCAGTATTTTCACATCAGCTCCAGAAAGTCGCAGGTTTCTTATCACTCTAATGCGCGCTAACGCCTTTTGGGTCCAACAATTAAGCGGAATTATGGCAAAGAAACGTCGTCTTGATCAGATACTTGTTGATCGCGGACTGGTCGAAAGCCGAACCCGTGCGCAGGCACTGGTGATGGCAGGGCTGGTGTTTTCGGGTGAGATGAAAATGGCTAAGTCGGGCCAACAATTGCCCGAAGACGCCCCGCTCGATGTGCGCGGCCGCGACCATCCTTGGGTCAGCCGGGGCGGGATCAAACTGGCCCATGCGCTTGAAGAATTTGGGCTGGATCCCGCAGGCGTGACTGCAATGGATGTCGGTAGCTCAACCGGCGGGTTCACTGATGTGCTGTTGCAAGGCGGGGCGGACCATGTGATTGCGGTCGATAGCGGAACGAACCAACTCGCATGGAAATTGCGGCAGGATGAGCGTGTAACGGTGCTCGAACAAACCAGCGCGCGGATTCTGACACCCGAAGTGATTACGCATCCCTATTGCTGGGTGGTGTGCGATGCCTCGTTTATCAGCTTGCGCAAAGTGCTCGAAGTGCCGCTGAAGCTCGCGCAGCCGGAGTGCCGCTTGGTCGCGCTGATCAAGCCGCAATTCGAGGTCGGGCGCGAGGAAGTGGGCAAGGGCGGCGTGGTCCGCGACGAAGCCTTGCACCAGCGTGTTTGCGACGAAGTGCGCGATTGGCTATCGGGTGAAAATTGGCAGATTGACGGCATTACCCGCAGCCCGATTACCGGCCCCGAAGGCAATGTGGAATTCCTGATTTCAGCTCTTCGCAGCGCGCCATACGGCGATTAAGCCTTCCCACAGCGGCACAAAGCGATTCGTGCCATTGCAGCATTACCAATGCACCGCCAAGGTCCGCACATTGCGATTCGGTATGGGAGACCACATGAACGTCCTCGCCTCCAAAGGTCAGCTGCGTGCTAGCTTCTTCCGCTGGGCATTATTTACCGTGCCGAGCTGTTTACTGCTCGGGTTTCTGTCCGGCGTAGTGGGCGGTAGCCCCGACAGCCTGTGGTTCGAA
Source organism: Pontixanthobacter sp. (assembly GCA_049289475.1). GTDB lineage: Bacteria > Pseudomonadota > Alphaproteobacteria > Sphingomonadales > Sphingomonadaceae > Pontixanthobacter. Next base: position 20,351 of record JBATLU010000123.1, read on the forward strand.
TCGCTGATCAAACCCGATATTTTTCCCGATCCCAAATGGTTCGGGATTGTGTGGAGCATCCTCTACGCAATGATGGGGGTCGCGCTAGCATTGGTCTGCGCCGCATGGGGTGCACGCGGGCGCACTGCTGCATTGGTGGCATTCGGCGTGCAATTCGCGCTCAATTTGACCTGGTCACCGGTATTTTTTGGCATGCATCAAATCACCGCTGGTCTGGTAGTTATTGGTCTGCTCGGCGCGGCATTGGCGGTCACTATTGCCCTGTTCTGGCGGGTGCGGAAGCTGGCTGCGGTCTTGCTGTTGCCTTATCTCGCATGGGTATGCTTTGCGACCTTGCTGAATTACGAATTCCTGCAAGCCAACCCTGGCGCCGACGGAAAAGACCCGACGCGTGCGGTACAGCGGATCGAGATGTAGCGGGACGCCTAGCAAACCCCTTGTTTTGGATGCCAATCGGCTCCAAATAGCCACTATGCAAAGCCAGAACCCCCTGATCTCCGATTTCGTGAAACTCGCCAACAGCGCCGCCGGTACTTTCGCCGGCATGACCCGTGAAGCCCGCCAAAGCGCGCGCGAGCGGGTCAAAGAAGCGATGGGCGGGATGGATTTCGTCAGCCGCGAAGAATTCGACGCGGTCAAAGAAATGGCTGCAAAGGCCCGCGAAGAAAATGAAAAGCTGGCCGAGCGGCTGGCTGCGCTTGAAGCGAAACTGGCGACGTAAGTTTTCGCCAGATCGTGTGGTTTTCCCCACACGTGGGCACGAAGCCCCCAACGGCTTTGCGCCTTGACGTGAAAGAACATAAGCCGCTTTCATGAATCTGCGCGCACCCGCCATCTTTCTTTCCGCCCGCCATCATGGCGAAACGGCGATTATCGCGCGGATGTTAACCGAAGATCACGGGCTGGTGGCTGCCTATATCGCTGGTGGGCGCGGCCGGGTGCTGAGGCCGGTGGTTATTCCCGGCAATCTGGTGGAGGTCGATCTGCGCTCCAAAACGGATAGCCAACTGCCCTTTGCCCGGCTTGAGCTGGTGCAGAGCCGCGGCCCGTGGTTAGGCGAACCGCTACCTGCTGCGGCGATCAGCTGGGTCACCTCGATGAGCGCGACTGTTTTGCCCGAGCGCAATGCCTATCCCAATCTTTACAAGGCGCTGTCGGCGGTCCTTGACGCGATTTGCAACGCACCTTCGGCGCGCGGGTGGCTGGATGCGCTGGTCAGCTACGAAATTCTGCTGCTGAGCGAACTTGGCTATGGCGGCGGTACGAATCCGCAATTTTCCGGTTTTGATGATGCCTTCGCCGCCTTCGACAGATTGTTTAAGCCGATAGAGAACTACTTGCTTGCTGACCGGTTCGGCGATGTTATGTCCGCCCGCATTGTGCTGCGAGAGCGGCTCGCGAAGATAGCCGGGACGATCTGAGACCATGAAAATTGCAATATTTGCCGGTGATGGAATCGGACAAGAAGTGACGCGCGAAGCGGTGCGCGTGCTTGAAGCGCTCGATTTGCCCGGACTGACATTGTTTGAAGGCGATGTCGGCGCGGTCGCCTATCAGCGCCATGGCCATCCGCTTCCAGGAGAAACGCTCGATATGGCGCGGGCCAGCGATGCGATTTTATTTGGCGCAGTGGGTGATCCCTCTTGCGACCATTTGGAGCGCCACCTTCGGCCTGAACAGGCGGTATTGGGCCTGCGCGCTGAACTTGGGTTGTTCTCCAATTTACGCCCCGCGACGGTGTTCGCTGGACTGGAAGATATGTCAGGTCTGCGCCCTGAACTCGCCCGCACAATTGATATGTTGATCGTGCGCGAGCTCAACGGCGATGTGTATTTCGGCGATAAAGGTATGCGCACTACCGATGATGGCCAGCGCGAGGGGTGGGACATGATGTCTTACTCCGAGAGCGAAGTGCGCCGCATTGCCCATTCGGGCTTTCAGGCCGCACGCAAACGTGGATCGCAACTGTGCAGCGTGGACAAGGCCAACGTTCTCGAAACCAGCCAGCTATGGCGCGATGTTGTGGTGGAAACAGCGGCGGAATATGCCGACGTCGAATTGACGCATATGTATGTCGATAATGCGGCGATGCAGATGGTCAAGAATCCGGGTCAGTTCGATGTTATTCTGACGGGTAATTTGTTTGGCGATATACTCTCCGATCTCGCGAGCATGTGCGTCGGTTCGATTGGCTTGCTCGCCAGTGCGTCGCTGGGTGGGCGACAGACCGATTATGGCACGTTCGGTCTGTATGAACCGATCCACGGCAGCGCGCCCGATATTGCCGGGCAGGGGCTGGCCAATCCAATGGCGACGATCCTGTCTGCTGCGATGATGCTGCGCCATTCTTTCGGCCGCGAGGCGGAGGCTGCGCGGATCGAAGCAGCGGTGGCAAAGGCGCTGGCCAACGGCATTCGCGGCGGTGATCTGGGCGGCAAATTGGGCACCAGCGCGATTGGCGATGCTGTGCTGGAGCGGCTGTAACGCAGTGACGATCTCGCTCGCCATTGTTCTGCCGACATTGAACGAGCGTGACAATCTTGCGCCGCTGATCGAATGCATTTCGGAGGCGATGGGCGAGAAAAGCTGGGAAGCAATCATCGTCGATGATGATAGCGGCGATGGCACAGGCGATGAAGCGCGACGACTGGCGCTATTGGACCCGCGCATTCGGGTGATCCAGCGGATCGGGCGTCGCGGCTTGGCCTCCGCTGCGATCGAGGGCATGTGCGCGACCGCTGCACCCTTTGTGGCGGTGATGGACGCAGATCATCAGCATGATCCGGCGCTTCTGCCGCAAATGCTGGACGCTGTGCAATTGGGACAGGCAGATATTGCGGTGGCATCGCGCTTTATCGAAGGCGGCTGCGCGGATGGTCTCGGCAGCACTCGACGAGAGCAAGCATCGGGCATTGCTAACCGGATTGCACGGAGAATCACCGGTGTTGCGCTGACCGATCCGATGAGCGGATATTTCCTGCTCGAAAGCGCGCGCTTACGCGCCGCAGCGCCTAAATTGTCAGGCATTGGTTTCAAGGTATTGCTCGACATTCTCGCGACTTCGAAGCCTGCTCTGAGGGTGCAGGAATTTCCGCTACAATTTGCCCGGCGGCGTGCAGGTCAAAGCAAGCTGGACCACGCAGTGGCGTTTGAATTTCTGGTCGGACTATACGAGCGAAGCTTTGGCAGGGTTATCCCGACGCGTTTTGCTCTGTTCGGCACAGTCGGCGGGTTCGGTGTGCTGGTCCATTTGGCGGTGCTTGCGTTGTTTTTTCGGGCCTTCGGCACCGATTTTGCCTTGGCGACAATGGCAGCGACCATTGCCGCGATGAGCTTTAATTTCGGACTTAACAACTGGCTGACCTATCGGGATCAGAGACTGCAAGGCACTGGTGCACTGGTCAAAGGTTGGGCCGGATTCTGCCTGACTTGCGCGGTCGGCGCGTTCGCCAATGTCGCGGTGGCAAGCCTGTTGCAAGGACGCGGCGTCCACTGGATATTCGCAGCGCTTGCGGGAATTGTGATCGGGTCAGTGTGGAATTACGCGCTGTCGAGCCGGTTTGTATGGGGACGGTTTTAGCGCCAGCTTTCCAGCCAAGTCCATAGGGTGAAGCTTTGCGGACCGGCCAGTTTGGCGGCGCTCAAGATCGGGTAGAAGAACGCAAAAACCGCGGCACTTCCCGCCAGAACCAATCCAGCGATCCGGCGTTGGCCGTTCTTCCATAACTCGTCCAGCGCAGCGGCCAGTGCAGCGAGTAAAAAGCAACTCGGCAGGAAATAATGGTAATAGAACTGTACCGGCTTATTGACGGCCAGCCACATTCCCAAGCTGACCGCATAGAGCAGCACGATGCCGATAAGGTCCCATCTGCGCCGACAGAATCCCGCCCAGGCACACCATGCCAAAGCCGGTAGTCCAAGCAACATGGTCAGCGGATTGCCGATCAGGATTATGCCGCGCTGCGCACCATCAACCGGTTCGTAGAGATACCAGATTGCGCGTAAATTCAGCACCCAATCGGGCCAATTGCTCTGGTAATTGTGCGGGATTTTGAGCGATTGCTGCAATTCCAGCATCAGCCGGTGGTGCTCGATAAAACCGCCCCAAACCAGCGCGTTATTGTCGAGGAAATAGGCGGATGCGAAACTCAGCCAATAGACGAACAATGGTACCACGCCGAGCCACAGGCCAGCCTCTGCCAGTGATACACCCGGAACCGGTACGCCGCGCCGGCTCAGCCACAAGTGTCTGCGGCTGGCTGTGACACGGGCGGCGAAAAAGGCGAGGCCGGGTAGCATCGCCACCACCAGCACATTCCATTTTGAAGCCATCGACAGGCCGATCGCGACACCCGCGATGGCAAGCCGCCTGCGTCCGGTCTCCGCTTCACGAACGGCAGCCGCACATTGCCACAGCGCCACCGCGAAAAATGCCACCATGAAAATGTCGAGCATGGCAATGCGTGATTGGATGAATAGCGCAAAGCCCGTCGCCAGCAGGATGCCAT
>JBATLU010000124.1:0-7628 GCA_049289475.1 Pontixanthobacter sp.
GCATAAGGAACCAGCAGGAGCAGCGCGAAGGCAAGTAGCGCCACCGATGTTCCTTCTCCGAAATAGCCAGCCAGAGCCGAATATAGCGGCGTATGCAGATAGTGGACGGCGAACATCACCAGGACCCAGGCTGAGAGCGACAGTACTTCCTGCACCAATCCGCGCAGGAACCCGCCCACCGCAGCGATTCCGACGATAATCAGAACAATGATGTCAAATCCGGTCATATGCTGGGGATTTATTGCTTCGACATCACTTGGTCAACGAGGTTCGCCAATTGTTTGAGTCCGCGATAGTTAATGCCCGGCGTCTCTTTGACGTCAAATGGGCCGCATCCAGATTTGAAACCAAGCTTGCCCGCCTCTCGCAAACGGAGGCCTGCATGCGCGACAGGGCGTATCTCGCCTGCCAGAGAAACCTCGCCAAACCAGACGCTTCGCGTTGGTAAAGGACGGTCAGCAAGCGCGGACACAAGTGCCGCAGCAACCGCCAGATCGGCCGCAGGATCGGACAGGCGATACCCCCCCGCCACATTCAAATAGACCTCCGCAGAGCTAAAATTAAGTCCACAGCGGGACTCAAGCACCGCGAGCAGCATTGCGAGTCGCCCGCTATCCCAGCCGACAACGGCGCGGCGCGGCGTCGCCCCGCTTTGCAATCTAACGATTAGCGCCTGTACTTCTATCAAGACCGGCCGCGTGCCTTCGAGCGCGGGGAAAACGGCGCTACCCGCCAAAGGCTCATCGCGGCCGGAGAGAAACAGCATCGATGGGTTTGCGACTTCTTCCAAACCCTGCCCCGCCATCGCGAAAACGCCGATTTCATCCACCGCCCCGAACCGGTTCTTGAGCGCGCGCAGGATGCGGTATTGATGGCTGCGTTCACCTTCAAAACTCATCACCACATCGACCATATGTTCGAGCACGCGCGGGCCGGCAATGCTCCCGTCTTTGGTCACATGGCCAACAAGTACCATGGCGACGCTGTTTTCCTTGGCATAGCGGATCAGTTCAAACGCGCAGCCGCGCACCTGGCTGACCGTACCGGGGGCACCTTCGATAGTGTCCGAATGCATCGTCTGAATGGAATCGATCACCAGCAAAGCGGGCGGTTCCATCCCGTTTAGAGTCGTCAGAATATCGCGAACCGACGTGGCCGCAGCCAGTTTTATCGGTGCATCGGCGAGGCCCAACCTGACCGCCCGCATCCGAACCTGACCCGACGCTTCTTCGCCGCTGACATAGACCGTTGGCGCGCCGCTTTTGGCGAGCTTGGCCGCCGCTTGCAGCAACAGGGTCGATTTCCCGATTCCCGGATCGCCGCCCATCAAAATGGCCGATCCAGGCACAAGTCCCCCGCCTAGCGCGCGGTCGAATTCCGCAAGACCTGTCGACCGCCGCTTCAATTCCTCACCCGGCGCATTGAGGCTAACAAATTCTACCGCGCGCCCGCCGCTCGACAGATTGTGCTTCTGCGAGAAAACCGTTGCCGGAATATCTTCGTTTAAAGTGTTCCACTCGGCACAATCGGGGCATTGCCCCTGCCAACGGTGCGAAACCGAGCCACAAGCCTGACAGATATAGCGTTTCTTCGTCTTGACCATAATGCAGCCGATAAACGGAACATAGGTAGAACGCAATTGCCAAAGTTGAATTGGGGTTGCACAAGGATGTGATGCGCCAAAAAGAACTCCGACTTGCACTTATTTGTTACGGCGGTGTCAGCCTCGCGGTCTATATGCATGGGGTCACCAAAGAGGTTTGGAAACTTGCGAGGGCCAGCCGTTCGCACCACGCGGGCGAACCACGTGCAGATGGCGTTCAAGGCGTCTACCGCGATCTCCTCGATCAGATCGAGCGCGAACATCAGCTGAGATTGCGGGTTCTGCCCGATATTTTGACGGGAGCAAGCGCAGGCGGGATAAATGCAGTGTTTCTCGCCCAAGCGATCCACTCAGGACAATCGCTCGAACCGTTGACCGAGCTATGGCTGGATTGCGCCGATGTTGATCAGTTGGTTGATCCTGACGCGCGGATGATGTGGCGTTTTGCCAAGTTCTGGGCACAGCCCTTTGCGACATGGCTGCTCAAAAGGCCCGGCAATGCGGTGTCCGAAAGTGTCGCCCCGGAAACCCGCGCCGAGGTACGGCGCAAGGTTTCGCATTTGATCAGAGGCCGTTGGTTCGAGCCACCTTTTTCTGGCCTCGGATTCTCCAAATTGCTCCACAATGCCTTTGCAGCAATGGCCAGAGCGCCGGTCGAACAACCACTACTGCCCGCAGGTCATCCGATTGACTTGATGGTAACCGCAACCGATTTTCGCGGCCATATCGAATTGCTCCGGCTCAACAGCCCTGCTGTGGTAGAGGAAAGCGAGCATCGGCTTTCGATCAGTTTCCGCGGATCAGTACCGGCAAAAGCCGGGCAACCCTTGGCCGACGCGCTGGAACTGACCTTTGCAGCGCGGGCGACAGCGAGTTTCCCCGGGGCCTTCCCTCCGTTGCAGCTTGACGAAATCGACCGTCTCGCGGCCACAACGGGTTCAGCGTGGTTTGGCAGGGACGCATTTTGCCAGCGGGTGATGCCGGTTCATCATCAATTTGAAATGCTCGAATCCGTATCGCTTATCGACGGTTCGGTTTTGGTGAATGCGCCTTTCGGTGCAGCGATGGCCGCGTTGAAAGGGCGCCCTGCCCAGCGCGAAGTCGACCGGCGCTTTGTCTATATCGACCCCCGCCCTGACCGATTCAACGACGAGCAGGGCCGTGAAAATCGCCCGGTTGGTTTCTTCGGTGCGATCTTTGGATCGCTCTCAACCATTCCGCGCGAACAACCAATCCGCGATAATCTTGAACAATTGGCGCACCAATCGCGCGAAGCCGACGCGCTGAGGCGGATGATTGTGGGTTTGCGGCCTGAAGTCGAACGGGTGGTCGAGAAGCTCTTTGGCCGAACGCTGTTTCTTGACCGACCAACTGCGAAACGGTTGGTCGCATGGCGGAACAAGGCGCAGCAAGCAGCGGCGGTTCGGGCCGATTTTGCCTTCAGTTCCTACGCCCAGGCCAAATTCACCGGCATTGTCCAGCATCTTGCCCAGCTCACTCTAGAAGCGGCGCCGGAATTGGGATTGCCCGATCACGAACCAATTGCTGCCAGCATGTTTGCGGAACTCGAGCGGCAGGGATTGTCTGTCCTGACAGGAGAGGATGGCGGTGCAAGCCCGGAGGCGATCAAATTCTTCCGCGTCCATGATCTTGGCTTCCGAATTCGCCGATTGCGCCTGCTTGCGCGGAGATTGGCGCGTGATTGGGAAGCCGACCCTGAAATTTCCGACGACGCATTGGAATCTGCGCGCAAGACAATTTATCAGATTTTGGCACTCTATTTCGAGCAGGAAAATCCTGAAAGAATGGGTCCAGACTTTGCAATTCTGGCGCGCAATGTTTTGCACGAACCAAGCCCGGTTTTGCGGATGCTGGAGGAACGGCGATTACTGCCAGATATCGACCAGCAGGCAGAGGCTCTGCTCGCAAAATCTCTCGAAGAGATGCCCAAAAATTTGCGCCGCCGGATGCTGCTGACCTATCTCGGTTTTCCGTTCTACGACATCGCTACCTTGCCATTGATGCGTAATGAAGGGCTAACCGAATTCGACCCTGTCAAAGTCGACCGTATCTCGCCCGATGATGCGCGGTCCATCCGCGAAGGTGGGACCAAAGACACCTTGCGCGGGACCGAATTTTACAATTTCGGAGCGTTTTTTAGCAGAGCCTACCGCGAGAACGATTATTTGTGGGGCAGGCTACACGGAGCCGAACGGATGGTTGATCTGATCTGTTCGACGCTCGAGCAAGAATTGCCCGCTGTCATACGAAATCACTTCAAGCGCGAGGCATTTCTTGCCATTCTTGATGAAGAACAAGACCGCCTCACCGCGGATCGAGACCTTCTTTTGCAGATCAGAAATGAGGTGCTAGAAAGGCTAGGTTAACTCCGATATCCATCAAGCGTGACCGCCTGAAACTGCTAGCTCTCAGACTTTTAAGGGATCAAAATATGAAGAATTTTCTGGCTGCCCTCGCCATCATTTCTGGTTCGCTCATTTCGGTTACCAGTGCTGCAAAGGATCAAGGAACCGAGCAAGCTTCGCTGAAAAAATACCCCGGCGATAGCGACGTAGCGCGGCTATCCGCGTTTATGGCGGATCCTGATCATGCTGATGTGGTGGCTCGGGCGAAAGCTGGCGATCCCGGATCGATGTTTGCGCTTGCCAATCTCGTGAACCGCAAGCTGGCTTGGCAGCAGATGAGCCAGTCCGCCGTACTTGAAATGCGCAGCAAGCTGCTCGCAGGCGCAATGGCCAAAGACTGGGCACCTGCGTATCTGGAATTCGGGCGGATGTTTCGCCGCGGCGAAATTGGTGAGGGCGGTCTTATGGCCGCCTACAGCTATTTCCTTAAAGGAGCGCAACTCGGAAACGAGGACAGTCTTTCCGAAGCATGGGCGATAGCATTAAACCCCAATATTTGTTCCAATTGTGCATCGAAAGATGATGGTCGCATCCGACTGGTCAAAGAAGATGGTCTCGCTGCGACCAGCGAAACCGAACGATTTGCAATGGGAAAAGCTTACCTCGCAGAGAAGCGAGAGATGATCGATCAAGTCCGACCGCTCTTGCTCGCAGCCTATGACAGGAGCCACAATCGTGCGGCGGAGGGACTGGTTACCCTTTATGCCGACGGTTTGAAGGTCAATGATCCTTTTCGGGCCTTTGATCTATACGATGTTTGGGTGGTCAAGCCCGACGGTGTGAAAGCAGAGAGCTTGCTGAAGGAAGTAGCCGCCAACTCCATGCGCGATAGCTGGGCTTCACTGCTGCTTGGGCTTTATTACGTCGAACCCAAGCAATCGGGAATCGCGGTTAATCAGTCTGCATCAATCCGCTATCTTGAACTTGCTGCACAGGGAAGCGACGCAAATGCAGTGAAAGCAGCGCAATTTCTCGGGCATGAACTGGTGACAGGAAAGCTCTATCGGCAGGATGTTCCCAAGGCTTTGACCTTGCTCAAAACCGCTGCTGACAAAGGCAGTGTAGATGCGCTTTACGACCTTGGTCTGATCAACATGCTTGGCAAAGGGATGACTAAGAACCCCAATCAGGCCGCGGCGCATTTTCGCGCGGCTATCGCAAAGGGTCACGCGCCTTCCGCCGAAGCGCTGGCTCAGATGTATGCCGATGGAGACTTTGGAAAGGTCGATGAAACGATGGCGACATATTATTACCGGAAAGCTGCAGAGCTCAAAAAATAGCGTTGGCTATCCGCCAAATACGTCCTTGAGTTTATCGAGAAAACCGCGGCTTTCGGGGCATTCGTCGCCGGTCTCGGTGTCGCGGAATTGCTGCAGGATTTCTTTTTGCGCCTTGGTCAGTTTGGTCGGCGTTTCGACCGCAATTTCGACCACCAGATCGCCGCGACCCCTGCCTTGCAGAACCGGCATCCCTCCGCCGCGAATGCGCAGTTGCTTGCCCGACTGAATTCCAGCAGGAATATCGACTTGGTTTGTTTCGCCGTCCAGATCAGGAATCTCGACACATCCGCCGAGCGCAGCAGTGGTAAAGCTGACCGGAATACGGGTGAGCAAAGTTGTGCCCTCGCGCTCGAACACTTCGTGCTGCTTGATGTGGATGAATATGTATAAATCGCCCGACGGCGCACCGCGCGGACCGGCCTCGCCCTTACCCGAAAGGCGGATACGGGTGCCGGTATCAACACCGGGAGGAATTTCGACAGCCAGGGTCTGAGCCTTGTCCAGACGCCCTTCGCCTCGGCAATCGGAACAGGGCTTTTCAATAACTTCGCCGCGCCCGTTACAATTGGGGCATGGGCGTTCGACCACGAAAAAGCCTTGCTTGGCGCGGACCTTGCCGTGTCCGTGGCACAGGTTGCACCCGCGTGTGCCTGTGCCCGGCTGAGCGCCCGAACCGCTGCAAGTGTCGCAGCTTTGTGAAACTTCGATCTCGATTTCGGAGTTCTTGCCGTGGAACGCGTCCTCCAGCCCGATTTCCATATCGTAACGCAAATCGGCACCACGTCGGGTTTGCTGCCGGCCGCCGCCTCCACCGAACGCGCTGCCGAAGATCGTTTCAAAAATATCGCCAATATCGCCGAAATCGCTCTGCGGTCCGCGTCCGCCACCGCCGCCTTGCTGGAATGCCTCATGGCCAAACCGGTCGTATGCTGCGCGCTTTTGCGGATCTTTCAGGCAATCATAGGCCTGACTGATCGATTTGAATTTCGCTTCGCATGCTGCATCACCCGGATTTCGGTCCGGATGAAATTCCATCGCAAGGCGGCGATAGGACGATTTGATCGTCTTATCGTCGGCGTCGCGCGAAACCTGCAACAGTTCGTAAAAATCGATTTTAGTCGAAGACATTGTATCGGTCCCGAACCTGACCGCTGCCAATCCAATTCAGGATGGCAGCGGCCATGGTTTTCTGCAGGCTATTAGCCCTTGTTCTCGTCTTCGTTTACTTCAGAGAACTCGGCATCGACTACATCGTCGTCGGCGGACGCCGTATCATCGGAACCGGAAGCGCCTTCCGCAGCGGCACTGGCCTGTTCTTGCTGATAGATTTCCTGACCCATCTTCATTGCGACTTCGGTCAAGGCCTGTGTCTTGCTGTTGATGGTGTCGATATCGTCACCTTCGAGCGCAGTTTTGGCTTCCGCAAGCGCAGCCTCGACTTCACCCTTCAGATCAGCGCTGATTTTGTCGCCATGTTCTTCAAGCTGCTTTTCGGTCGCATGGACCAGACTGTCGCCCTGATTGCGCGATTCAGCCTGCTCACGCCGCTTTTTGTCTTCTTCGGCGAACTTCTCGGCATCCTGAACCATCTGTTCGATGTCGGCTTCGTTGAGGCCCCCAGAGGCCTGAATGCGGATCTGCTGTTCCTTGCCAGTGCCCTTGTCCTTGGCCGACACATTAACGATGCCGTTGGCATCGATATCAAATGTAACTTCGATCTGCGGGACACCACGGGGCGCTGAAGGAATGCCTACAAGGTCGAAATTGCCGAGCATCTTGTTGTCAGCTGCCATTTCCCGTTCGCCCTGGAACACGCGGATCGTCACGGCCTGCTGATTGTCTTCAGCGGTCGAGTAGGTCTGCGATTTCTTGGTCGGGATCGTGGTGTTGCGGTCGATCATGCGGGTAAACACGCCGCCGAGCGTTTCGATACCAAGCGAGAGCGGGGTCACGTCGAGCAGGAGAACGTCTTTCACGTCGCCCTGCAGAACACCCGCTTGAATCGCGGCGCCCATGGCAACCACTTCATCGGGGTTCACACCGGTGTGTGGTTCCTTGCCAAAGAAGTCTTTTACGATCTCACGAACGCGCGGCATACGGGTCATCCCGCCGACGAGAATGACTTCGTCAATTCCGCCCTTGTCCACGCCGGCATCCGCCAGAGCTTTCTTACAAGGTTCAAGCGTGCGCTTAATCAGATCGCCAACCATCTTTTCAAGGTCGGAACGGCTGATGTTTTCCACGAGGTGCAGCGGTGTGGTGGCGCCGCCTTCCATGCGTGCGGTGATGAACGGCAGGTTCACTTCGGTGGTCTGCGCG
>JBATLU010000125.1:0-6751 GCA_049289475.1 Pontixanthobacter sp.
GGCAAATTCTACTCCTATCCCCTCCGCGCGTTTGAAGCGCTGGGCAATCTGGGCATCTGGCGTTCAACCGCCTGTATGGTCAGCTATCTGCGATACAAATTGTTTCCGATTGCCGAGGTCAAAAGCTTTGAAGACTGGACCACCAACCAGTTCGGCCACAAACTCTATTCGATCTTCTTCAAGACCTATACCGAGAAGGTCTGGGGTATGCCGTGCGATGAAATGAGCGCCGATTGGGCCGCGCAGCGGATCAAGGGCCTCAGCCTGTGGAGCGCGGTGGTCGACGGCCTCAAACGCTCGATGGGGCTTAACAAGATACCCAACGACGGTCAGGCGGCTAAGACATTGCTCGAAACCTTCCGCTACCCGCGCCTCGGCCCGGGCATGATGTGGGATGCGGCGCGTGACAAAATTGTTGCTGCGGGCGGCACTGTGATTATGGGCCACGGCCTCGAACAATTGGCCAGCGACGGCGCAAATGGTTGGCGGATGACCGCCACGGCCAAAGGTGGCTGCAAGATTGCAGTGACGGCCAAACATGCCATCAGCTCTGCCCCGATGCGCGAGTTGGCAGCGCGTCTGCACCCGCTGCCCGACACCACCTGGAATGCCTCCAAGCTCAAATATCGTGATTTCCTGACCGTTGCGCTCAAAATCCGCTCGGAAGATCTGTTCCCTGACAATTGGATCTATATCCATGACGACAAGGTTCAGGTCGGCCGGGTACAGAATTTCCGCAGCTGGTCCCCCGAAATGGTGCCCGATGAAGGCGTTGCCTGCGTCGGCCTGGAGTATTTCTGCTTCGAAAATGACGGCCTGTGGTCGTCATCCGATGAAGAGTTGATCGCGCTCGCGACCAAGGAAATGAATATTCTTGGCCTGTGCAATCCAAAGGATGTGATCGGCGGCGCGGTAGTGCGTCAGGAAAAGGCCTACCCGGTTTATGACGAAGATTATGCTGCCAATGTCGAGGCGATGCGCTGCGAATTGGAAGAAAAACATCCGACACTGCATCTGGTCGGCCGCAACGGTATGCACCGCTATAACAATCAGGATCACGCGATGATGACCGCGATGCTGACGACTGAGAATATCCTCGCGGGCGAAAGAATTTACGACACATGGTGCGTCAATGAAGACGCCGAGTATCACGAAGCGGGCGACGAAGGTGCCGAAAAGGCAATGCCCGCGCGTGAGATCGTGAGCGAAGATCAGGCCGCGGCGCTCAGATCGCTGATGCCAGTTCCCGAAAGGATCAAGCCGGAGGACGGCCGCAAGGTCGCCTAATGGCAAGCGGGTTTTTGGGGGAGCACGCCGTTTCCTTGCCAGTTTGGGGTAATTGGCAAGGGGCGGCACACTCCATGTCCTCAGGCAGCATTATGGGAGGCGTATCGTGACAGCATATCTGGTGAAATTGCGTGATCTGCGGTTTCTTCGCTATCTGATGGCGAGCGTCGGGGCTTTGGCTGTCGACGTTGGCTGTTTTTTGCTGCTCTTGTCCGGCGGGATGCAAGCCGCGCTGGCTTCAGCTGTGGGATATAGTGTCGGCATTCTGGCGCATTGGCTGCTGTCGAGCCGCACTGTTTTTGCCGAAAATGTCGCCGAACGCGGCCATCAGCGGACTCGCCAGAAGGCGTTGTTCGTACTCTCGGCTTTGGCCGGACTTGCACTTACCACCGCTATCGTCGGTTTGGCCGATTCGGTAGCGCTCGATCCGCGCCCGGCCAAGCTGGTCGCGATTGCTGCCAGCTTTGCAGTGACTTGGGTCCTGCGCAGCCGGGTGGTGTTCCGCACGGCAAATTAGGCCGCGATAATGCACACAGACCGCCGCAACAGGATGCATGAACGCCCCAACCGGCGTATTGCGCTGATGTGGCTGCTGGTGTCGGTTATCTTTATTGCCGCTGGGTGGCAACGCCTGCTTCAGGGGCAATTTCCAGACCCGGATGATGCCATGCGGTTGGTACAGGTTCGCGATCTGATCGGCGGCCAAGGATGGTTTGACCTACACCAATATCGCCTGTCCCCTCCGGAAGGGGTGCTGATGCATTGGTCGCGGCTGGTCGATATGCCGATTGCGCTGATAATCGTGCTGCTGACCCCGCTGCTCGGATCTGTAGCGGCTGAAACTGCGGCGCTGGTGCTTGTTCCGCTGCTCACTCTTGGCGCAATTCTGTGGGTTATCGGCCGTCTTGCGTGGCGGCTGTTCGATATCGACGTTGCCGGCTTTGCCTGCCTTTGCATCGGCTTGCTCGCACCGGTGGTGTTCCAGCTTCAACCGATGCGGGTCGACCATCATGGGTGGCAGATTTTCACGGTCGTGCTCGCACTTTGGGGTATTTCGATCCGCGCCCCAATCAAGGGCGGTGCAGTAGCAGGCCTGGCGATGGCGATTGGTCTGTCGATCTCGATCGAGCTTCTGCCGATGGTTGCTGCGTTTGGCGGGGTGCTGGCACTACGCTGGCTGCGTAGCCACGATGCACGCTGGTGGCTGGTTGGCTATATGCAGGGGCTCGCGCTGGCGTTGTGCGGGCTATTTCTGCTGACGCGCGGGTTTGCCGATTTGGCGCAGCATTGCGATGCTGTCTCGCCTGCGCATCTGGGCTTTTTCATTATTGCGGCGATGGGTACCGGGGCAATTGCCGCTGTGCCCAGAGTCCCGCCGGTGGCTCTCTTTGGTTCGTTTGCGATGGCCGGTTTGGCAGCGTTGGCGTTTTTCGGACTGTCCTCTCCCGCCTGCCTGGCCACGCCCTTTGCCCAGCTTGATCCGGCGGTGCGCGATTTCTGGTATCTCAATATCTCCGAAGGCCGCCCCTTGTGGGAACAGGATCTTTGGACGGCGGTGCCGAGTTTCATCCAGCTTTTGGTTGCACTGGCCGTGACGCTGGTTCTCTACAACAATTCGCGCGACTGGTTGCGCAATTGGTGGGCGGAATATGCGCTGCTGCTGCTTGCCAGTATTGTGCTGTCGCTGTTTGTCTGGCGTTCGGCTGCCTTCGCCGGAGCACTTTCCGCATTACCGCTCGCATGGATGGTTACGCGTCTTCTGGGCGCGGTCCGCCGTGCTAGCGGTGCAGGTGCTAAAATTGCGGGCACAGCAGCAATTGCGCTCATCCTCCTCCCGTCTGCACCGCTAACATTTTATCGCAGTATTCAGCCCAAGGCCGATGCTCAAACCGGTACTGCGGTGGCCGAATCGCGATGCGTTATTCGCGAGCAGGCGGCAAAATTGGCGGTGCTGCCACGGAGAACCATTCTTGCGCCGCTCGATGTTGGTCCGTCGATCCTGCTAAAATCGCAGCATAGCGTTCTTGCCACCGGCCATCACCGCGCCGAAGCCTCGATGCACGATGTGATCACGGCCTTCATCAGCCCGGCAGATGACGCGCGCGCAATTATCCGCCGCCGTTCGGTCGATTATGTTGCGATGTGCACCGATCTGGTGGAGCCCAAACTCTATGCCGATGCCAATCCTGCGGGTCTCGCAGCGCTATTGATTGCCGGGAAGCCACCTTCGTGGCTCGTGCCGGTTAAGATCGACGGACCAGCCGAATTCCGCGTCTGGCGCGTTGTTCGCGGGGAGCCGGCTTCTAACCCGCGATGAAATCCATCGCTACGCCATTCATGCAATAACGTTTTCCGGTCGGCTTCGGGCCATCGTTGAAGACATGGCCGAGGTGGCCCCCGCAATCGGCGCAAAGCACTTCCGTGCGGGCATAGCCCAATTTGTAATCGGTGTCGGTTGCGATCGCGCCAGGCAGCGGTTTCCAGAAACTGGGCCAGCCAGTGTCCGATTCATATTTGGTCGACGAAGAATAGAGTTGGTTGCTGCAGCCAGCGCAGGTGAAAATGCCCTTGCGCTTCTCCTTTTCCAACGGAGAGCTGTAGCTCCGCTCGGTTCCGGCCTGACGCAAAACATAATATTCCTGCTTGGTCAGCTTCGCCTGCCACTGGGCATCACTACGTTTGACCGGAAAGCTTCGTGCATCGGCGGGTGCTGAGCCGCAGCCAGCCAGCAGCGGTAATGCTGCCCCGGCGGATAGCCATGTAACGAAATCTCTGCGCGATGCTGCGTTGCCAATTCTAGCCATGCGGTTCTTCTCCATTGCCTACGCTTACATCCTATATACGGTGCAAGCGGCAGAAAAGTTTCACATTGCAGCCGGACCGATCAGAATTTGGTCAGTTCGACTTCCATCTTGCGGAACCCGTGAACGAAATTCGCGCGGACCCGCTCGACATCGCCTGCGACATGCACGCGCATACGCCGCTTGTGCATTTCTTCGAGCAAAATCTTGAGCTGCAACTCCGCCAGCCGCGCGCCAACGCAGCGGTGAATACCGTAGCCAAAGGCGATGTTGCGACGGGCATTCTCGCGGGTGATGTCCAGCTTGTCGGCATCGTCGAACACGGTTTCGTCGCGGTTGGCGGAAATATACCACATCACCAGCCGGTCGCCCTGCTTGATCTGCTCGCCAAACAATTCGGTATCTTCGGTCGCAGTGCGGCGCATATGCGCCAGCGGGGTCTGGTAACGGATACATTCCTGCACCGCATTGGGGATCAATTCAGGCTGTTCCTCGAACAATTTGCGCTGGTCGGGGAATTTGTCGAATGCATGGATAATGCCGGACATGGTATTGCGGGTGGTATCATTGCCGCCCACGATCAGCAGGATCAGATTGCCCATGAATTCCTGCGGGTCCATCTGGTTCATCGCGGGCGAATGGATCATCATCGAAATCAGATCGGGGCCGGGTTCTTCCTGCGATTTCTTGATCCATAATTGCTGGAAATAGGCCGCCATTTCATGGAAAATTTCGCGGCGCTGCAAATCCAGCTCGCGTGCAAGCGACAATTCAGTGTCGCCTGCCCAATCGGACCAGAAGGTCAGCAGATTGCGATCTTCCCAAGGGAAATCAAACAGAATTGCGAGCATACCTGTGGTTAGCGGGATCGACACGCGGTTAACCCAGTCAAACACCTCGCCATGCGGCAAAGTGTCTAGCAATTCCCCGGTGCGGCGGCGGATTTCGTCATCCATCCGCTTCATTTCTGCAGGGGTAAAGGCTGGGGCTACGGCCCGCCGCTGGCCGGTATGTTTGGGCCGGTCCATTGCGATAAACATCGGCAGTTGGAAGCGTTCCTCGCCTTCGGGCAAATCCTTTTCCCAATCGGGATTGGTGATGGTGATGCCGCCGTGTTCCCAGCTGGAACTGAACAGTTCGGGCAGCGATTCGACATGCTGGATCGCCTTGTGTTGGACCACGTTCCAATGCGCCCCGAACGGGCTTTCGGCGACATAGTGGAGCGGGCCCTTGGCGCGCATTGCGGCAAAGATCGGCTGCCAGCGGTCTTCGACATAAATATCGCTGCGACTGACATCTAACGGATCGGTATGCTTTGGCTGCTCTTCAGGGTGCTCGCTAAGATATTGGGTCAGCGCTTCGTGCGCACTTGGGGAGGTGCGGAATTGGGGCTTGTCTGCGGTCTGGTCTTTGGCAAGCGTTGCCATCGGCATTCTCTCCTCACATGCGCCCTTTTGGAGGCGTCGAATTCAGTTATGCATCCTGCCCTTACTTACCTCAATGTCAATAGTGAGTTTCGATTTGCGACTGACTGTTGCGGCGGAACGCATGGAAATTACGCCTGGACTTTTGTTCGTCGGCGCCAAAAGGATCGTTTACCCGCTTTGACGCCCTGCGGTCCCGATTTCATGACCCGCTTTTTGAACAGGCTAGCGCCGACCTTCACAAACACCGCTACGGCCGCCGCCTGCCACGCAATCGCCAGGGCATGTGGCCACAGCGATTCGACCTGCGCTGCACGTGCAAGCATCGCAAAGGGGGAACTGAAGGGCACGATAGTGGCGGCCAGTTCCATCGGTGAACCGGGGCGCGACATTGCGTAGGTGGCAAAGAAAAACACCAGCAGTTGCAGCATCGTTACCGGCATCGACATCATTTGCACATCACGCACCGTTGCTGCCATCGATCCGATCGCGAGAAACAGTGAACCGAGGATCAGATAACCCATCGCAAAATAGACCACACCCAGCGTGAAGAACAGCGGCCATCCGACAGCGGGCGCGGCAAAGCTTGCTGAAGAAAATCCGCCGAGCGCGAAAATTGCGCTGCCGGTCAGGCCCCAGACCATGATGCCGACGAAGGACACACCCAGCATCGCGAATAATTTGCCAAGGAATACTGCATCCATCGGGATTGCTGCGGCCAGCACTTCAATGATCTTGTTGCCCTTCTCCTCAACCAGATTGGACAGCACCATACCGCCCAGCAGCATTGTCAGCAGAAACAACAGCATCTGTCCGACCTGCGCGGTCTGCACCCGGCTGCGCTTTATATCAGCGCCGCTGGTCGCCACGATCTCACTTTTGATTGCAGGGAAGGCTTTGGGCGAATTACCCATGCTGGTGGCCGCGATCAGCCCCACCGGTCCGCGCCATCGATCAATCTGACCCTCAGGCGCCGTTATCACCGGCGCCTCGCGGGTTCCGCTGATTATCGCGGCATAGTTTCCGCGTTTTTCCTGCAGAATGACTTTCGGGGGTTCCTTGGCTGTAGCCTCGTCAAGCACGACCAGTGTCGGAATATATCCGCCCATATCACCGCGCAGCTTGTCGGCGGTTTCCACCACCGCTGCCGAATCGGCTGCATTCATCGCCAGCCCGACTTCCACCACCGACGCTTCCTGCTGGACCTTGCTGCCAATGCCGCCCGCAAGTCCGCCGATG
>JBATLU010000126.1:0-6868 GCA_049289475.1 Pontixanthobacter sp.
GTCCGGATCATCTATGACAACGCAACCGAGGCGACGGTCCTTTCACGCTCATTCCAAAAGTCGCTCTATCGGGACGAGTCCGCTAGGCGCGTGAGCGAGCAAAGCGCAGGGCCACTTTTTGGGGACACCGCTGAGCCCGACGATCTGGAGAGCGGCACGATCTACGTACTCCGCAGCAAATCGTCGCATCCCTATGTCGACGAGCATCGCGAGCTGATCCATAAGATCGGCGTTACAGGGCAGCCGGTCCTCAGCCGGATTGCCAACGCGCGTAACGATCCGACTTTCCTGCTCGCGGATGTCGAAGTCGTGGCTGAGTACAAGCTATTCAACATCAATCGAACCAAGCTCGAACGGCTGATCCATCGTGCGCTCGGGCCTGCCCGCCTTGATCTTTCTGCAGGCGATCGATTTGGCAAAACTGTACAGCCGCGCGAGTGGTTCCTTGTCCCGCTCGCGATCATCAACGAATTGGTGTCGCGGATCAGTGACGGTACTGTCACGCAGCACGTTTACGATCCCGCAAGGGCGGAGTTCGTTGCTCAAGATGACGCCTAACAAACGGTTGGACGCAATCAGGCGAAGTTAGCTTATGGCACGTCAGTTCACCCGCTCCGAGTTCTATGAGCTCGTCTGGTCCAAGCCGATGACGCACTTGGCAAAGGAATTCGGTCTTTCTGACGTGGCCTTGCACAAAATCTGTCGCAAGCAAGATGTGCCCAACCCTCCGCTGGGATGGTGGGCAAAACATGCAGCGGGCCAGAAGGTCAAACGAACACCGCTACCCAGGCTAAAGTCGGGCATTTCCGATACGATCAACATCGCTGGCGGAGAGCTACGCAACGAGCCCGATTCCGTCGCGCAAATGCGCGAAGAGGCCCGCGTTCGGGCCTCGGCATTCGATCCCAAAAAGGTCGATCAGGAACATTCCATCGTAACGCGATCGATGGCCAGGTTGCGCAAGGCAAAGCCTGACGAACGGGGATTGGTGAGGCTCGCTCAGTCCGGTTTGATCGACGCGGAGATCGCGCCGGATTCAATCGATCGGATCGAACTATCGCTCAACCGAATAGTCACGGCAGCACAGGTCCAAGGCTTTGAACTCAGCGGCAAGGCTGAACGCGCCGCATTCACGGACGTAAGCGTGATTGTTCCCTTCAATTTAAAGGAAGCAGTTAAGCGATCGCAGCACGAGCCCACGCCCGAGGAATTGGCGAAGGAAGAGAAGGAACGAAAACGGCGAGAGCGGCGCCGGGCGCGGAACGATTGGGATTACGTCCCGAGCTTTTCCTCATTTAGCCATTGGCCAGAATGGGATTATGCACCGACCGGCAAGGTATCGTTCGAGTTCGACCTCTATCTCCGATACTCGTCATCTCTCCGCCGCTCCTTCAAGGATGCCAAGATCCAGCGCCTGGAAAACATGGCGAACGATATCGCAGTCGGTCTTGCCGTACTGGCTTCTGCGAAGCGCGAGGATGACAGGCGAGCCGAGGAAGACCGCATCCGTGCGGAAGAAGAAGCGCGTCGGCGCAACGAGGCTAGACGGCTAACCTATATCGAAGACCGGCGCCTCAAGGAGCTCGATCTCGTATTCGAGCGGGTCGAGAAACGCGACCGCCTGCGCCGCCTAGCCAGACAACTAACTGAGGAACTCAAAGCCACGTCCTCGCCGCGTTCCGCCGAGTTTCTTGACTGGCTCAATGCAATTGTCGAGCGAGCCGAGCGCGCTTCAAGTGTCGAAGGATTCGAGGTCTTGTTCGAGGCTGAACACGTGTTTGGACCAGACGATGATAAGGGCTTTTACCCCTCTCGCTATGGCTGGTAACCAACATCAAGCCACATGTGACGCAGCTGATAGCCAGCCCCCACGATCTCAGGATGTCCGCTTGCATCCACTCAAAAGTGTGGGTCTGAGTGTGGGTCTGGCGAAGTCTGAAATCTCCATTCCGATCTGATATCAAATCTTTATTTCAGATATAGGTCGGACTCCGTCTCCGCCATCTTTGTCGAGAGTTGGCAAAACGAATTGGATTAGGCGGCAGCGACTTCGATACCTGGAACCAAGATCGTCCGCCCCCCGCCATATTCTTCGCGAATGACAATCAATCCCTGAGATTCGAGATGATCGAGCAAGCGCCGGATGCGTCCTGGTGAACTGGTGCCATAGGCGGCAGCCATTTCATCCTCGTCAGGCCCAAGCCTTCCCTCGAACGCGCTGCGCAGGATGACCAGATAGGGTGCCAATACATCATCTTCGACTCCCGCGGAGAGCCGCTCGACCTGGCTTTTCTGTGCGTCTGCTAGCGCGTCGATCCGCGCGATCGCAAAGGCAAAGCGGCGGCGGAACTGCGACATATCCAGCCGAGGCGCGATCATGCCCCGTTGCCTGCAGTTCGTCAGAAAGGACTGGAACAGATTGGCAGCAGAGAGGAATGCATTGGCGGGGTCGCTCGCCATCGCATGCAGAACTTCATCGGCAATGTACGAATTATCTGTTGGCGAAGTTTCTGATTGCGGGTTTGATGTAGCCGGCGCTGCTTCCGTAAGCGATTCCATATGTCTGGAAATCGGTTCTGGGGAAGCCATCAAGAGGGTCGATGATACGCCTGCAACGTCCTTCTCCAATTCGGCATGAAGCAGCGCCTCCATGCCTTGCGGCGCTTCGGTCGGTAGCGGCATCAGTCCACCACTGCTTGTCTTGGGGCCAGACCGCGTGGCACCGATCCGGATCGACAGCGGGCGCCGTGTGATAGCCGGCCCCAGACCGAGGAAGCTGCCACGCTGCAAATCGCGTATTTGTTCCGCTTGCCGCCGTTCCATCCCCAGCAAATCGGCAGCCCGGATCATATCAATGTCGAGAAAGGTGCGGCCCATCAGGAAGTTGGACGCCTCCGCCGCGACATTCTTGGCCAGTTTCGCGAGTCGTTGTGTCGCAACAATTCCGGCAAGCCCACGCTTACGCCCCCGACACATCAGATTGGTCATCGCATTGAGAGAAAGGCGGCGTGTGTCCTCGCTGATTTCACCCGAGACTGCAGGGGCAAACATCTGCGCTTCATCGACCACCACCAGCGCCGGAAACCAATGCTCGCGCGGGGCATCGAACAAGGCCCCAAGAAATTGCGCGGCGCAGCGGATTTGCTGCTCCACGTCCAGCCCCTCCAGCGCCAGAACAACCGATGCACGGTGCTCTCTAACCCTGCGTGCCAGCGCTTCTATCTCGGGCACAGAATGCGCCGAACCATCGATCACCACATGCGGAAACAAATCTGCCAGCGAGGTAAAATCACCCTCTGGGTCGATCACGATCTGCTGAACCATGCCCGCGCTCTCTTCGAGCAAGCGCCGCAAAAGATGCGACTTTCCCGAGCCGCTGTTGCCCTGCACCAGCAACCGCGTGGCGAGCAATTCTTCCATATCGATCACACAGGGCTGTCCGCTGCGATCTTCGCCAATGATGATTCCTGTGTCCACGAGATGCGGGATAGCGAGAGTAGCGGTTAAGCCCAAGCCAAGTGCTGGCTCTTTCCCCACTTCATCTGACGCTGATGAACTTAACCTCTTCGGAGCGAGAATTTCGTTTCCATTGAAACCGGAAGTTTGCGATGGAACGTCAATGGACCGCGCACAAATTGTTCACGAAAATTTCCTCCGCCGTGTTGCCGCAGGTGACCTACCGCGGGGCAATGCGCCGCAAGGGCCGCTGAGCGATGCACAGGCAGTCTCGATCTATCGTTCGGGCTGTCTCACCCGCGCGCTCGACCGGACAAGCCGCGCAATGCAGGCCAAAGGGCAGGGGTTTTACACCATCGGGTCGTCGGGGCATGAAGCAATGGCGGCGGTCGCTGCTGCATTGCGGCCGTCCGATATGGCGTTTCTCCATTACCGCGACGCAGCCTTTCAAATCCAGCGCGCAGAGCAAGTTCCCGGGCAGACTATCACCTGGGATATGCTGCTCAGCTTTGCCTGTTCGAGCGAGGACCCGATTTCGGGCGGGCGGCACAAGGTGCTCGGTTCCAAGGCGCTGACCATCCCCCCGCAGACATCCACCATTGCCAGCCATATGCCCAAAGCAGTCGGCGCTGCCTATTCCATCGGCCTCGCGCGGCGTCAGCCTCCTCCGCATAAGCAATTGCCCGATGACGGGATTGTGATGTGCAGTTTCGGCGATGCTTCGGCCAACCATTCGACCGCGCAAGGCGCAATCAACACCAGCGGCTGGACCGCCTACCAAAGCATTCCGATGCCGCTGCTGTGGGTGTGCGAGGACAATGGTATCGGTATTTCGACCAAAACCCCGAGCGGTTGGATTGCCGCCAATTTCCAGAACCGCCCGGCGATCAAATATTTCCACTGCAACGGGACCGATATTTACGAGACATTCCGCGTCGCGCAGGAGGCGGCTGACTATGTCCGGCAGCGGCGCAAGCCTGCATTCCTCCATATCCGCACGATCCGCCTTTACGGCCATGCAGGGGCTGATGTGCCGACGACCTATCTCGCAAAATCTGAGGTCGAGGCCGAGGAAGCTAACGATCCGCTGCTTCATTCGGTGCGCTTACTCGAACAATCGGGTGCGCTCGGCCACGCAGATGCCTTGAAGATTTACGACCAAACCACTGAACGGGTTGAGCGGATTGCTGGCGAAGCAATTGGCCGCCCTCGCCTGCAAAACGCCAAGCAAGTCATGGCGAGCATCATCCCGCCCATTCGCGAAAATCCGCCGACCAATGGCCCTTCGGCTGAAGATCGCGCCGCAGCCTTTGGCAGTGATCTTAAGCAAATGGACCAACCGCAGATTATGTCGCGGCTGATCAATTGGGCGCTGACCGATTTGATGCTGACGTATGGTGAAATCGTGATGATGGGCGAAGACATCGGCAAGAAGGGCGGCGTTTACGGGGTAACGCAAAAGCTTTCGGCGCGCTTTGGTCGTTCGCGGATGATCGATACTTTGCTCGACGAACAATCGATCCTCGGGCTTGCATTGGGCATGGCGCAAAACGGGTTTGTGTCGATCCCTGAAATCCAGTTCCTTGCTTATTATCACAATGCCGAGGATCAGATCCGCGGAGAAGGCGCAACCCTCCCGTTCTTCTCAAATGGCCAGTTCACCAATCCGATGGTGCTGAGAATTGCCGGTCTTGGGTATCAAAAAGGATTTGGCGGGCATTTCCACAATGACAATAGCTTTGCCGCGATCCGCGATGTGCCCGGGGTTATCCTCGCCTGCCCTTCAAACGGGGCTGACGCCGCACGGATGCTGCGCGAGGCGGTGCGGCTCGCGCGCGACGAACAACGGCTGGTGATTTTCCTCGAACCGATCGCACTCTATCCGATGCGCGATCTGCACGAGGCAGGCGACGGCGGATGGATGCAAAAATATCCCGACCCGTCCGAGCGGATCGAATTTGGTGAAGTGACCAAGCACGGCATTGGCGAAGACCTTGCCATCGTCACTTTCGGCAACGGTACTTATCTATCGATTCAGGCGCAAAAGCGCCTCGTAGAAGAAGGGATTGCCGCACGGGTGATCGATTTGAACTGGATTTCACCTTTACCGGAGGAATCGCTTCTCAATGCCATAAACGGCTGCAAACATGTGCTGATCGTCGATGAAACGCGCCGTACCGGCGGGCTGGCAGAGGCGTTGATGGCACTGCTAACGGAGCAATCCGAAGTCCCCCTCTCGCGTCTGGTGGCGCAAGACAGCTTTATTCCGACCGGCCCGGCCTATGCCGCAACGATGCCCTCTGCCAATGGAATCGTCGCCGCTGCCCGGCATCTGGTGGAGGGCAAAGCATGACCGCCGCCAAAAAGACCGCAGTAGTCATTTGCCCAGGCCGCGGCACCTATAACAAGGCGGAGTTGGGCTACCTTGCAGCCAATTTCCCTGACGCGGCACTGTTAGGCGCCTTCGATGCGCAGCGCAGCGCCATGAGGCAGGAGACATTATCAGAGCTCGATACCGCCGAGCGCTTCAGCATGGCCAAACACACGCGCGGGGATAATGCTTCGGGCCTTATTTTCGCGGCAACGCTTGGCGATTTTCTCTCCATCGACCGCTGCACAATTGATGTTGTCGCGGTCACTGGCAATTCGATGGGTTGGTATTCCGCACTTGCCTGCGCCGGGGCCACGTCGCCCGAAGATGGTTTTGCAGTCGCCAATACAATGGGCTCATTGATGCAGCAGGCGCTGATCGGCGGGCAGCTGGTCTACCCGTTTCTCGGCGATGAATGGTCACCCGATTTGGCCCGCCGCGATGGATTGCTGGCGCTGGTTGAAGACATTCACACGCGGCCAGACCACATCCTGCGCCCCTCGATCCATCTTGGCGGAATGCTCGTGCTCGCCGGAAATGAAACCGGTTTAAAGGCCTTTGAAGCCGCAGTGGAACCAATTGACGGCCGGTTCCCGATGCGGCTGGGCAATCACGCGGCGTTTCATACTTTCATGCAACAGCCGGTTGCCGAGCGGGGTCAACAACGGCTCACGCAAAGCCTGTTTCAGCAACCCGAGATTCCGCTGGTTGATGGGCGCGGTGCGATTTGGTGGCCCAATGCGACCGATGTCGGTGCATTGCGGGAATATACGCTTGGCCATCAGGTGACCGAAACCTATGACTTCACCCGCGCGATTGAAGTTGCCGCACGCGAATTTGCGCCCGATCTGTTTATCATAACCGGCCCCGGAACAACGCTCGGCGGCGCGGTGGCGCAATCGCTGATCCTTGCCGATTGGCGCGGAATGAGCGGCAAGGAAAGTTTCAAGGCAACGCAACAGGAAAGCCCGCTGCTCATCTCTATGGGAATGGCCGAGCAGCGCAGCCTTGTGATCTAGGGTCAGGACCTAATAATCCCGC